>JAJRXG010000311.1 GCA_024276375.1 Bacteroidota bacterium
AGAAATACTGCCGGCAACGGAATCAGCATCATAAAATCTCCCTCAGACCACTCCTTTCAAGGAGTCGCTTCGATCTTGTC
The DNA here is from genome assembly GCA_024276375.1 of Bacteroidota bacterium. Lineage (GTDB taxonomy): Bacteria > Bacteroidota > Bacteroidia > Chitinophagales > Saprospiraceae > JAJRXG01. The sequence continues at coordinate 81 of JAJRXG010000311.1, forward strand.
AAAGACTCCCGGAATATTTGTTGATGATGCTGTCGGGGAGGTGTTTTCCCGGATTCATACCAGAGGCATATCACTAAGTGCAGAAGACGATATCGGGTGGTACTATACCTCCCTTCAAGAAGATGGTCTTCCGGTTACCTTAGTACAATACCAACAATTTGCGCCGGATTTTTTCCTAAGACCTGACGTCAGTCACGATAGAACAACCATCATTAGAGGAGGCAAATCCGGAATCTTAGCGCACAATGCCCCGGCAGCTGTCATAGATTTTGTATCACGTACACCGAGTGACCGATATTCGGGAAGGGATAAAATATCCTTGGGAATATACAATACAGGACGCCCATATGCACGTATAGAAGGCTACCATGGTGCACCCATAAAACAAGGCATTTGGTCTTATGACATGGCCTATTTATATCGCTATGACCGAGGGCCTCGTCGCATCGACTATGCCATGAACAAAGGAGGTCAAATCAAAGGAAGTATCTACAGAAAGATTAAAAATGGGCTATTCTCAATCAAAGCCAAATGGTTGAAGGATCAAGTCAACAGATACACGGGCATCGCCGCGCGTAATTGGGCGGATCCGACTCCTGCATTTGGTATGCGCTTTCAAGAATCGAGTACCCTTGTCCCGGGAGGCGCCAATAAGGATGCACAACTTGGAGATTTGTACCGATACAATCCGGCCAATGGCATCCTTGTTAAAGAACAATCGTTGCAATTCAACACAGATATTGAAATCGGAGATTGGCGTCTCACCAATAAAGCCAGATACTCCGCAAAACAAATCGATTGGCAAACCACCATTGGCGGGCAACCTCTGGGTTTGGACAACTTCATTACATACTTTATAAGTGGTGATCCGTTTCCGGCGGGATTGGTAACATTTAAAGATGTCGCAACGGGTCAGACACTAGCACAAGTGAACAATACTGACGCCTTCGGTGTATTTCAAGGTTTGGCTCCGGATTTTCAATATGTGACAGGGTCGTTACCCAACGACGCCATCATGGCCAGTGGTGCTTGGAAAAAAGACGATGCCATCAATGAGTGGATGAATGACGTACGCTTGCATAGAACGTTTGGAGCGCTTGATTTCTTCATTGGGGCATTTGGGGGAGGCAGTGATGTCAACATTTTTACCAATGCAAGTTTTATTTATAGTACTTATGAACCTGAGACAAGACTTCTAAAGGTGTCTTTGGAGAACCCCGGAGCACCTGTAAGACGATTGTCAGATCAGCAGGGCATAAGCAATTATGGAGGTCTATTCTACGAATCAGCCAAGATTCAAGTCAATCAATACGCACTATACACTGATTTATCATGGCAAGTTTCAGAACAACTGAACATGGATGGGGGATTGCGTTATCAATTTATTTCCCATGAGGGAAACAAGAGCTTTAGTATGCCAAAATCCCTAGGAGATGGAGGCATTGATGGCAATCCGTTGAGCTCCTATGACCGTGCCCCTCTTTCCTCATCAGGAAAAGATCCTATTGATTTTTCATATGATTATCTATCTTTCTCGATTGGGTCGCAATGGAAAATATCACCTACATCAACCACCTACCTACGCTATTCCTTGAGTCACAAAGCCCCGGAACTCAACTTCTACATGGACAATTATTCAAATCAAAAAATCCCTTCAAACCTAGACTTTAACATTCAGAATATTGCACAGTTTGAACTGGGTGCAACAATAAGGCAAGGTCAACGAGAGGTGTCCGTTGTTGGTTTTTGGAGTCGCCTCGATGATGTGCCCTATACAGATTTTGTTTTTGATGAACAGACCAATCAGATATTCTATACCCCGACACAATTCAATGGATCTACAACGGTCGGCGTCGAAATCGAATGGCAACACAGATGGACTTCTTCATGGTCTTCACAAATATCGAGTACTTGGCAGAAGGGTCGTTTGGACAGATTTACAGTTTACAACACCCGAGAAACAATCGACCCGGAGGATGATGAGATTGTCGCCTTTGACAACAATATACTACCACATACACCTGAAGTAATGCTTCATGCAGCACTTCGATATCAAAACGGGGATTGGGATACCCTACTATCGTGGAACTATATGGGATCCCGCTATGGCAATGTTTCCAATGCGTTTTCTTTGCCGGCCTATCAGACCGTGGATTTCGATTTGGGATACCAACTCTCCCAACACTGGAATATCGAATTAAAAGGCAAAAACTTGTTGAATAGTGGAGGCCTCCTCAATTTCTTTGGTCCCAACACATTGGGAAGCAATAGCAACGCAGCAGATCAAGATTACATACAATCAAATCCTGATGGTACTTTTGTTGTTTTTCCAATAATGCCCAGATCTCTTTATATTAGTATCCAATATAGATACTAAAAAAGGAAAGTCCTATCTTTGTACCATCAACATAAACCAGGGAAATGATAAATAAAGTGACATTGATCGGCAACTTGGGCAGAGATCCCGAAATCAGACACTTTGAAGGAGGAGGCAAAGTGACAAAATTCTCACTCGCCACCAATGAAAACTACCAAGACAAAAATGGAGCGTGGCAGACCCAAACTGAGTGGCACAACATCATCTGCTGGGGTTCTATGGCCGAACGTGCAGAACGTCAATTAAAAAAGGGAATGTTGATTTATTGTGAAGGCAAAATCTCCTATCGCAAATGGCAAGACAAGGAAGGTCAAGATCGATATACCACTGACATAAGAATCGCTCTATACAGAATATTAGAAAAACGAGAATCCGGATCTTCTGGATTGCCCAATGCAGATTTTCCCAATATTGAAGATCGCTTCGAATCAACGACTCAGACAGAAAACAGCGATCCAGCTTCACCTCAGACTTCCGACAAAGATGATTTGCCGTTCTAATCCTGCTTCCTATCTAACACCACCCCTAAAGGGTGTATTTGTAACCCAAATAAGAATCATTGGATCCTGACCCCGGCCTGCTGAACTTCCTCCACTCACCTTTAATGCTCGCAAGTGTTCTTACACTCATATCTTGGATAGGAATGCTCATTCTATTGCTGATTGGTTCTGCTCTAATATCAGCCTCAGAAGTAGCATACTTCTCTCTTTCTCCCCAGGATATAAATCTCTTGTCCAAAGGCAAAAAAACGGACAAGAGAATCCTCGCACTTAAAGACAATCCTCGCAAGCTATTGGCTACCATATTAATCGCCAACAACTTCATAAACATCGCCATCATTATCCTCAGCG
>JAJRXG010000312.1 GCA_024276375.1 Bacteroidota bacterium
CCCAATCCGATTTGGTCTGACCCCATCGTTCCGGAGGTTTGACCCCCCTTTTTAACATAGAATGTTGATAACATTCCGGAGGTTTGACCCCCCTATGATTTGTGGATACATACGATAAAATCACCATGTTCGTGCCGGACCAATAACCTATTTAAGCAATTTGTTATACACACCATCAACCCGTACGTGAATTCTTATTCACATGCCCTCTTATTTATTGTCTCATCGGCGTTCATGAGTACTGCATAATTCCCTCATACGGCTTACCGATAGACTTCTTCTTTGAGCTTTATTCACATCCTTTATAAGTCTGCTTTTATCGGCGTTAATGATTACTCCATATCGTGGTATTGAGTGGTCAGTACTTCCATCGCCACAAATCCTAAGGCCCCATCGAAGTTTGGGGAGTGCTCCATGCTCACTCCCAGTACTGCTTGTCTCGCTTATTCAACTATCTTGGCGCATTGGCCTCCTTGTACTCCGGTCTATGATGAGCTAGGATTCTTATTCTATTGTTAAAGGCTGCCATTTGTTATCATATTACAATAATTCATAATATATTTGTAACACATTATCAGTATATAAGTTATGAAATTACTCCAAATAGTTATATTGGCTATGCTTGTTTCGCACAGTTTGACCGCACAAAAATCTCTCCGTGTGTACAAGGGGGCGCACCACAAACTCATGACCAATGTCACTGTGCAGCCGGGATTTACCGTTTATACGCTCACCAAGGCATTGGGAATTTCGCCATCGGATTTTATCGCTTCTAATCCGGGACTTAGTACCATCGCCCTAGAGTTGAACACGGCGATCTCCCTACCTATTCATCCTGGTGTCATAAAGAGCGATCCGCTTCACATGATCAATCCTCTGAAACTCATATATGTTGTCAAGCCTCAGGAGACGCTATATAGTTTGGCTCGCGTATATACGCATCAAGATGTACAGACCATCATGAATATCAACGACAAGACGGACAATACGATATACGTCAATGAATCCATCATCCTCGGTTATATAGATTGGCCTTACGCCAATGCTGATCCGACAATCGCATTGGAGGAGTCTTATCCCTTGCTAGGGACATTGGCCATTGTCGAGGAGAGCACTCCTCAAGCCCAAATCACCCGGGTGTCAGAGCGTGAAGTGGTCCAACCAAGCGAAGGAAGTAATCCGGAGATACTGACAGGAGGAGATACATCTGAAGCTATCCGATTGGCTGACAACATACATGTCAGCAAGGGAATCGCTTACTGCGATCCTCGGGACAATACATCCAAAGAAATGCTGGTCATGCATCCAAGTGCCAAGATAGATTCTAAGATAGAGTTGTACAATCCTATGCTCAACCGGACGGTATTGGCTACCGTGGTAGGTCATTTGCCTGAAAATTATTATGCCGAAGATATAAGAGTTGTAATTTCGCCCTCTGTGGCAGAAGCCCTCGGAGCATTGGATGAGCGATTTTTGGTCGAGATGACCTACATTGAAGAATAATTGCCGGACGATAGGAAGGTGCTTTTGAAACGCTTTTTTTATTACTTGTCATTACTTAAATGAAGTGAGTCGATACTACATGTGACGAACCACACGTCATGAAGTTTTACTCGCTTCTCTAACTATCAGACTCCCATGGATATCAAAAACAATGTCCTTGAAACAATCGGCAACACACCGTTAATAAAGCTCAATCGCACCGTTGCAAGTGTGTCTTGTTTGGTATTGGGCAAAGTAGAAACCTACAATCCCGGACACAGCATCAAAGATCGCATGGCACTGAAGATGGTCGAAGATGCCGAGGCCAATGGACGGATAAAACCGGGCGGCACACTGATCGAGTGTACTTCGGGCAACACCGGAATGGGTATAGCGCTGGCCGCTGCCGTCAAGGGCTACAAATGCATATTTACGACCAGTGACAAACAATCCAAGGAAAAGATCGATATGCTCAAAGCTTTTGGTGCAGAAGTGATCGTATGCCCCACGGATGTACGTCCGGATGACCCCAGAAGCTACTACTCTATCGCCGAAAAACTCAGCAAGGAAATTCCCAATAGTGTCTGGCTCAACCAATATGACAATCTCGCCAATCGTCAGGCACACTACGAATCTACAGGACCGGAGATATGGCAACAGACAGATGGCAAGATCACTCATCTCATCGTCGGTGTAGGTACGGGAGGTACAATATCCGGAACAGCCAAGTATTTGAAAGAACAAAATCCCGGTATTCAGATCTGGGGCATTGATACCTATGGTTCTGTATTTAAGAAGTATCATGAGACGGGCGTATTTGATGAGAAGGAGATATACCCTTATATCACAGAGGGAATCGGAGAAGATATCCTTCCCAAAAACGTCGATTTTGACTTGATCGATTACTTCGAGAAAGTAAGTGACCGCGATGGCGCCATCATGGCACGCAGACTGGCACGTGAAGAAGGTATCTTCTTGGGATACAGTGGCGGTTCGGCTCTCGCGGGATTGCTACAACTCCAAGACCGACTGAAGCAGGACGATGTGGTCGTAATCATATTTCACGATCATGGCAGTAGATATGTGGGCAAGATATTCAATGATGAATGGATGCATGAACGGGGATTTTTGGATCGAGAACTCCGGGTGCGCGATCTCATCGAAAACAAATCCGACAACTTGTTTCTCGCCGTTGACAAGGATCAATCCGTAAGATCCGTACTCGGCATCATGAAAGACAAAGACATCTCTCAGATGCCCGTCACAGACAATGCGACCATCGTAGGATCGATCACCGAAAGTCGCTTACTCAACTTTATTTTAGAAAACCCCGTAAACAACACCGAGAAGAAAGTCAGTGATATCATGGGCGCGCCCTTTCCATTGGTCGCAGATGATATCGCCATCAAAGATCTCAACCGATACATCACCAAGGATGTTCCCGCCGTTGTGACCAAAGACCGAAGTGACAATATGCATATCATCACCCAATACGACATCATTCAGGCTATATGATATCCTCCTCTGTCCCGTGGTATTATACTTTTTTGCATTTGGGGTTACCAACATTTGTCGCAAGACGAATACAATATCCCGCCTAACTCTTGGATCTTCATAAAAAAACCCGATGCACAAGGCATCGGGGTTCAAACCAAAAATCAAGAATCATTATTAGTTTAAGACGATCATGCGTCGAGTCTCTTTATATCCATCCGAAATAATGGTATAGTAATATATGCCCGATCCATGTATATCATTGGCATTGATACGGATCGTATTTAAGCCTTTTTTAAAGAGGCCTGTCTCTTCATATACGGATCGACCATTGATGTCATTGATGGTCAAATGCGCTGTTCCTGCTTGTGGCATCTCAAACGAAATATCCGTTGTTGTCGTAAAGGGATTGGGTACATTCTGATGCAATAGCACCGCATCGCTTTCGATATTCTGCTCTCGCAATTCTAAGACGACATTGTGTGCCTTCAAATATCCATCATATACCTCCGCCGGCAGGTCACCACCTTGGGTTGACAAGGTCGGCGTCTTGTTGCCCTGAACTTTTATATCTATAAAAAACAACTCATTATTCTCTGCATCGATGGTCGTGGCATTGGACCAACTGATGCGCAAGGCATCCTCTGTTACTACGAAGTCTTCTTCACTGAGCGATATATGATCAGAACCCAATGCAACGACTTTCATATCATCACTTAAGTTGATCGCCATCTGAAAACCGATGATCTCCTTCATACTATGTATAGAAAGTCCATACCTGACAATGTCTCCGCGTCTCGTGGCACGCACATCGAACACCTCTGTAGATCGTGGGCCGACGTATCCTTGTGCCAAAACAGTAAAGGCATTGCCATTGACATCTCCTACTTTGAGACCTACAAAGTTATGATCTACATCTACTTCCTTGGCATTGATCACTTCGATCTTATCATCATAGGTGTACATATCGCCGTCCATATCAAACTCAAACTCACCATCGACAAACTTCCAATTACCGGCATCAAAATCAGTGGATCTCCCCAGAATCACGCGCCGCAATTCTACAAGGTCAGCCGCTGTGATGGATTTAGATCCATTGACATCTGCTGCCAATAACTTATAGGGCGATTGGAGTCGTGTCAATCCTAAGATATGCTGTTGAATATAAACGATATCGATCGTCGTCACTCCTGCCAAAGCGTAATCCTCTAGTTGCGGTTGTATCTGATAATCTTCATATTGCTCAAGATTATTAAAGGTATAAATGCCATATTCGTCACTCTCGACGCTGGTTTTCTCTCCCGTTGCCATATTGACCGCAACTACCGGTACGCCGGCAACAACGTTCATAGCTTCATCTGTGATCTGACCGGCGATAACCGCCGCACCCTCTACATCAGGACAAGCCATCGATTCATTGTCCGACACTGTCACTGTGACCACTTGAAACTCTTTGTTGCCCAATGAGTCTATCACCCATACGGTCACATCGATCAACGCTCCACGACCATTGGGCACATCCGCACAGGTAAATGTCCTCGTCAATTGTGTCCCGGCTTCATCAAAGGCAAATATCAACCCCGAGGCATCACTCACTACTCCATCCGGAAGACATCCGTTGGAACTGCTTGCATCGACCGATGCTGCTTCCAATATCACTTGACCTCCGTCATCTAGGGCAACTTCTACATTGCTCAACAAAACCACAAGGGGCTCTTTAGTAGATCTCACTGTGAAGAAATATTCGCATTCAGCAGTGTTGCCACATACATCTGTAGCTGTAAACCTCACGCGGTGTTGTCCCACCGCATAGTCGCCCGAGGCATCGTTGCTCTCACCCGTAGCATCAATACTGCCATCATTGTTCATATCTACTTCATACGTATATACGATCTCTTCCGGTAGCGTACAATCATCAGTCGCTGCAGCGATCAGTGTAACATTTTCTTGACAATCCTTTTCATTGTCCGAAATGGTAATATCCATACATTCTGTTGAGAACTCCGGTTCGGTTGAATCCGAAATGATGATGGTCTGATCAAACTGATCTACAATCGCTGATTCATAATTGCCACCATCAAAACGACACCAATCCAATATCGTCCATGTACGGATGATCTTAACACAAGCATCTGGCTCTCCCATCAGGCGATTGTCATCATATGTGATGGCGATGCGCTCACAATCCACATTCAATACTGTTGGTTCACTTCCCGGAATATCTTTGGGAAGTACAGAAGCACCACATGATTCAACATTAAAAGTACTCACATCAGGTCGATCTACCGTTGCATCTACTACATTCTCAATGCTTACATTGCGTGAGCACGTAGAAGTCTGTCCATTGGCATCGACGGCAACCCACGTCACTACAAACGATGCAGTACCACATGCCGACAATTCATAATCCGGAATCGTCAACTCCAGACTGGTGATACCACAGCTCTCTGTGATGGCCGGAACTTCGGCCTCCAATGCTGACTTTACTTCTTCTCTTGTGACATCACAGTTGAAGACTCGATCTCCTGCACATGTCAACGTGATCGGACGTTTGTCCTGAACATATACATTGACGATACAGTCGGAGGACAGTCCCGCTGCGTCAAATACTCTAAACACCACTCGAATGGGGTTGTTGGGTACATCGTCACATGAAAAAGTGATTTTGTCTCTGAATATGGTTTCATTGTATCGACGTACTCTCTTGTCAACAATGCCACAATTGTCAAAACTGTGATCATCAAATGTCTCCGCCAATACTTCTGTGATGCCTTCATTGTTGAGTACTACGGTAGTATTGCCTTCGCACACCGCATTGGGTGCTTGGGTATCAGTCGCCATGACTACTCCCGAAGTATCTCTTGAGATATTGCCGCAACCATCATCGGCGACAAATATCACTACAAATTTTTCACCTATCGGGATATCTCGAAGATCAAAGGTCTCAAGGTCATTCACATAGGCATCAAATAAGGGTCCTGTAGGATTGTTGTTCTGATCGACCAACTGATAAAAGGCTTGTAAAGTCGTCTGATCGATGTTGCAATCCGTAACAATCGGGTTGGGAATATCTTCGGCATCTGCAAGACAATTGAATTTCTGTGCTCTCAGTCGATCTGTCGGAATGTTAAAGACGGAGAAATCCATCTCCGGAGCATAGTTGTCCTCTATCTTTATGACTTGTGTATATATCGTATCTTCTGTAGAGCATACATCTGTGACGCTCCACCTGCGCAATATTTTGCGGGCTTTGCCACATACGGGAATCTCTATATCATTGTAAGTGATCTCAAAGTTGGTACACGATCGCTCTTCCGGAAATCCCAATTTGTCCACCGATAGATCTCCTTCCATTAAGCAGTCTATAATCGTATCCCTTGGAAACTCCAAGTCACTGATCTTGCCTCGCAGCAGATAGATCGTCTGTACAACAGTCGTCTCATTGCCCGCTGCATCTACGACAGACCAAAAGCGCTTGATGATTCTGACGGTATCTCCACATGGATAAATCGTCTCCTCAATATCTACAATCCCAAGAGAATCGGGCTTTTCACACCCATTATCTGAAAAAGACACTTTGGTCACCAGTGCATTGGGTTCTAAATCAAATGGATAGACAAAACATGATACCGCTGTATCCAACGGCGTTATCTCCAACTCGGGTTTGATCTTGTCCTCAATCCTGATGTATCCCCAACAATAGATACCTGTCTCTATACAATATACGCGTGTCTCCAACAGCACCTTGTTGTAGTCCTCCCGGATCGTATCATATCTCATCTGCTCAGGATCCCATATGATTGTATCGCCATCAGGGGTGAACACTTCCACTCTGTAAAACTGATCTCCGGAGGGTGCTTCGAGGACAGCGTCCGGGGTGATCACCGCAACACAATTGGTATCCAGAGATACATTGATCAGGTTATTGCAAGCCATCACTCTCGTCTCGCACTGAGCTTGGGCTTGAAGGCCGATCAAAGTGAAGATCACCAGCATCACCCAAGTCTGTGCCCGGGAGGATGCTCCTGTTATGGTATTTAGAATTATAGATCTCATCAAATTTTGGTTTAGTCGTTTACGATAGATGTTAACACTGTTCACTTGTCTGCCGATCTTCCTCATTATTCTATAGTTATCATCTTGTTGCGAATCAATTTCTGTCCGTCCGTCATCTCGTATATATAGACACCCGAACTTCCTATGTCTTCGCTGTCCACTATAAGTTCATGCCAACCACGCTCATAGATACCACTACGAGCATAGAGTTGTTGGCCCGTCAGATCATACACCGAGAAGGACACCGTACCACGTCGCACCTGATAAAAGCGGATTTTCGTTTCGCCTTTAAAAGGGTTGGGTGTATTCTGCATGACTGCAAATTGGGCAGCATTATCATCAGCCACTTCTTCTACATCTAAAAAGACATCACTGACATCAATGTCATCTCCTGAATCGGTATATATCTCAGAAATCAACTGTCTGTCCGTTATCGAGAATATGTCCTCCAACGCTATATGCTCATCCTTCAATCGGATGGTCACTTCAAGCAATGCCTCATCATCTTCAAGATCGATGGACGTTGTCGTATGCCAGCTGATTCTCAATTCATCTTCAAGTACACTCATCTGTTGTGTGGAAATGTCCACTTGGTCAGAAGCTACCTTTAAGACTTCGACTTGATCAGCATCGTAAGCCAATCCCAATTGCATGCCAAGAAGTCCTTCGCCATGCTCGGGTGTCAATCCGATCACCATCGTATTCCGAGTACGATCGAGTGTACGTACTTCGATGGCTTCAAGTGACCGGGTGATGCCCAAGAATACGCTTTCGAGTAGTACATTGGCATTGACATCTCCCATCTTAACTCCGATGAAGTCCACATCCTCCATATCCTCTGCAAGTGTATTGATGTTCATCTTCTCATTGTATGGGAACGGCTTCAATGGTTCTTCCCACGTCTGTTGGGCATCCACAAATGTCCAAGGCCTTCCGATCGGCAAGTCCGAAGCCTTGCCCAGAATCAATTTGCGCAAGTTGACAAGATCCGCAGTAGATACGCCACCCGAACCATCGACATCCGCTGCAATCACTTTGTACGGTGACTCCAGTGATCTCAATCCCAGGATATGTCGCTGTATCAGAATAATATCAAATGTGGTCACTCCATTGAGATAGTCATCATCTCTACTTGCGGTCACTTCATATGACTCATTGGTCGGTAGAGCAGCAAATGCATATGCTCCTTCAATCGGAGTCATCATGGCATTTTCATCTCCGGTACTCATCGCCGTGACGCTTACCGCTACATCATCGATAGTAAAATCTTCTTCTGTATAGATCACTCCTGCGATCGATGCACTCCCTACATCAGGACTACAGATATTGTTGCCATCCGTGAGTGTCAAGTTGACACTACAGCTAGCTGTGTTGCCCGCTTCATCTGATACATATACTTGGAAAACAAAATCACGCATCTCTTGATTGTTCAGATCCTCACATGTATAAGTCTGCACCGAATCTCCATCGGCTGACTGAAATCTATATGTCAGTACGGGTTGCGTCTCCATACAATTGTCCGAAGCCAGTGCTATAAATTGTTGTGCATTAACATCTACCGTACCATCTGATCCGATCGCCAGACTTACCGAGCGACATTCGATAGATGGAGCGAGGTTGTCAATGACCTCTATGGTTTTGACGCATTCGTCGGAATTGCCACAACGGTCGCTCACTGTCCACGTGAGGGTGTAAGTACCGACATCGAGATTGGTATTGACAAAATATGTATTGCCGGCCATCACGGTTCCTCCTTCGGCATCCTTGATCACAAAATTCCAGATCATATCTTCGCTTGCATGACAATCCAATGCTGTGGCAGAAGTAGCTACAAATGCCGAACAATTGGATACATTGGTGGCGTTGAAGGTCTCCGTCTGACATCCTGTATCGATCACCGGATCCTCAGTGTCTGTCAACCTCAGTAGCTGTACATATGTCCAAGTACCTGCAGTTGGATCATTGGCATCCCTTTGACACCAGTCTATGAGCGTCCAAGTCCTCAAGATCTTGGCACAATATCCTTCGACATTGTAGAATATCAAATCTTCGTAATCAAGGCCTAGACTACTGCAAGTATAAGCCGTCAAGTCTATATTGGGCCGATACCGTGCATCGAGGTTGTCCGGAGCACTTCCCGGCCCTGCACATCCTTCCCCGGTATAATCCTCGGGCCATACCGATGGCAGAGAAGAAGGGTCAAATATCTCTCCCGGCTGTCCTATCGTGATAGTTTGCGTATGCGTCACCGTATTGTTGAAACCATCTGTGATCCTCCAATTGCGTATGATGGTACCTACACCACAGGCATTGGTATCTACTCTCGCCGTAAACTGATCCGGAGGTGCAGGGACACCACAAGTTGTGGTTAAGAATGTTACGGTACTGCCGTCATCGGTCAAATACGGTGTCACATCGTCCTGACAAGAGATTGTCAGATCTCCTTGCGCCACTTCTTTACTGACCGCGCTATTGTCTTGTACCTTGACTCTGACCATACAGAAGTTGGTATTGCCGGAGAGATCCGTCACGGTCATTTGTACCAGATACGCACTTGTATCCATCGCATCAAGGCAGCAGAATTTGACATATGATCCACAGAGGCTGTCTCTGCGCAGTACTTCCATGCCACCGATCATCTCCGTGCGCAGATTGTAAGCATCTGCACATGCACTGGAAGCTTGAAAATCACTGTATTTTACTACACCATCATTGTTGGTATCCAAGGCATCAAAGGCATCCAAGTCGTCCATTCGCGCAACACAGATAGAAGCGATACCACAATTGTCCCAGCTCTTGTCATCAAATGCCTTCCAATCTGCAATCCCCCATCCATTGGCTCCGATAGAGACGGTTGTATTTTCGTCACAGATTGGTACCGGCTTGACATTGTCTGTTATCTTGATGTTGCGCATCACTTGGGCTTCATTCTGTCGTCCACAAGAATCAGTTGCTACAAAGTCTATGAAGATCTTTGTCACACTTTCGTCAAATGCCAATCCACTATAATCACCATCTGTGATCGTATATAGTAACTTGCCTGTTATATCATTTTCAAATATCCTAAGAACAGTGGTCGCGATACCCGAACAGTTGTCACTGTATATGACATCAGGTGTCAAATCATACAATCCCGTACAACTGTGAGAATCTGCTTCTATGTTGATATCTCCACTTCTAAGCGTAATATCCGGTCCTTTGTCATCGATCACCTCAATGATCTGTATGTGCTTGCGTACCTCTCCTGAACACCAATCCAAGATCGTCCACGTACGCGTAATGCGATACGACGATCCGTTGCCACACAACTCTGTTCGTTCGTCCGTCCAATCTGTCTGAATATTAAAACAGTATTGTGCAGAAGAAAGATTGAGATTGCCGGTAAGACTACCGGGTCTAAGGCTACTCTCTGCGATCGAACAATCAAACGCATCGGCACCTACAAAGCTCGGCAATACAGATAAGTCTATGCTATCGATATGAATCCGGTTGAGATAAATCGTATCCGTACATGTACTCATCAGACCTGCACTATTGGTCATCTTCCAATCTCGATAGATAATCGTACCAAAATCTCCCGCACAAATCTCCTCTACCACCCTGTCATTGTACGTCAATGTCGCATCTCCACACTTCTCATATCCCACCACTCTGTATGTCGGTGGCACTGTCGCTATCTGAGTTACACTCGTACCTTGTGCCGGAATCGGAAATCCAAATCTCCGCTCCGACCCAAAATCCAAGAAGCGTGGTAGAATGTTGTCATCACATTCTATCGTATCTCTTCCACAGATCAACTCCGGTATATTTTTGTCCTCAAGTGTGACATACCCCCAACACGTCTGACCAGAACACTCATGCGTAATCTCTATCTTCAATTGGATGCCCAGCAAGGATGGATCTACCAATCCCGAGGAAAGTCTCACTCCTGATGCGGCATCTGAGACCACGATCTCATACTGTGCATCCGGAATCGACGGATCTGGTTCTTCAAGGATCATATCCGGTGTCAACATGAGTTCACACTCATCGTTTAGCGTGACGTTGATGGCATTGTTACAGACGAGCTGTCCGATATTGGCAGCATCTACCAACTTAATATCTTGACTATACCAGAAATCACAACCTCCATTGGTGACGCCGTGTACTTCGATAAAGAATTCTCCCACTGTGGACCATTCGATCTCTACTTCAGTCGTGTTCTGACCTCCGACGATCATAGCGCCCGACGTATCCGTACCTGCATAGGCAGTCACCGTCCAGTAGATAGAATCCAACATACTCATCGGTATATCTATACCATAAAAATCTCTTGAATTGACACAAGTGTTTAAGTCTCCCATGATGCCGGATACCGGTTGCATGTTGACATTGACGCGCTTGGTAGCCGTCACCACACAACTGTCACCGATGTATCCCAGCGCCGTGATGTTGTACAATCCGACCTCTGTCCATGTCGCTTGATTCATCCCTGATGAGTCAATGAATGTGGTCAGCGTATCGTCGTCCATCAATGTATCCCCAGGCATGATGATCCATTGTACCATCGTCAATCCAGCCACAGCTGTAGAGTCGGCACTATTGAGTACCGTCAGCAGTACACTGTCTCCCTGACATACTTCTTCTTCCCCAGCGATAAACACATCTGTGTTCTGTACCTCTACATAGAATGTGTCCCGGACTTCACATCCGTCATCGGTATATCCGCGGAACATGATCGTATCCATGGCGATGACAAAATCTCCTCCTATATTGTATCGTACGGTGACGGAATCCGCTCCGTCGTTTACCTTAGTTCCTTGTGCCACCATCCATTGTGATGAATCACTCACCAAATCATTGATATAACTTCCATCCGGATTGAGGATTACATAGCCTCTGACATCATCGACACAGACAGTCGAATCTCCTCGTATCATAAATTTGTCGTCACCTCCTCGTACCAGAACAGAATCTATCACACTTATCTGACAGTTGCATGCCGTGGTATCTAGTATGGACAACTCATATTTGCCCGGAGC
>JAJRXG010000037.1 GCA_024276375.1 Bacteroidota bacterium
CAAATCAACACCTCCCCACCACGCATTGCCAGCTGATAAAGTGCAGTATGTTATACACACGCCTTTAATTGTTTGCCCGTGAGAGTTCGTCTCTATTGAGTGATTGAATTTGTGCCCTCACATTACGCTCTATCTTCGGACTGCTCCAATGTGACACCTCCAATGCCGGATGATTGTGAATGACTTGAATGGTTGAAGTGATAACCACATGTCCTTTTCCTAACCTACTTAGATGTCTAAGGATGTATTGAGTAACAAATCGACAAGATCATCCCTCATATCATGATTTGCCTTGCTCTCTCGATGGGCAGAAACGGCGCTTATCAGGCAGACAGATGTATCGCTATTATGCGTTCATTCTGACGGATCAATGGTTGGGGATATACAGAGGATTTATTCAGAGGCGGGTTCAGGTTTCACGATTCCTCCACTGATCTTTTCCCCATCCTTATATTCGTATTTGAGGGTAAGATTTCCTTTGTCATCAAAGTATTCTAATGTTCCGTGTTGTTTACCATCCTTGAACGCACCCCTCCGCTGAATTTTTCCATTATTGTATATCGCAAAAGGCCCGTCCAATACTCCATCTTTGTATGAAGTCTCTTCAATTGGCCTTCCAAATTTATATGTGACCGTCATACCATGAAGGACATCGTTTTTATACTCTGTTGATGACTCGATCTGACCGCGATCGTTTAGAGTGACTTGGATACCGTTTTTTATGCCATTGATATAATTTGTGATCGTCTTGATCTTATTGGATTGATCGTGATACGTCACCCAAGTTCCCGTTCGAACACCATCTAATACCTGACCTTTGGCAATCAAAAAGCCATTTTGATCTCTATAAGTAGCAAATTGTGCATTTCCACTGATAGATTCTGTTTCGTATCCTTTTAGGTCATATTTCGTGCCATTAACAGTATCACTACAACCGTTGAGCATAATGACAGCAGCACAAAGAAAGATCAATGATTTCATCTGTATTGTATTTGTTCAATAATTAATGTGTATTTCAAGTATATCGTTTAACAGATCAACTATCGAAGAGAGCCCCACAGTACCACACTAGGTTGAATTGTCCCCAATAGTTTAATCGACGAAGCATAAAGTCAGTTATTAAATGTTAGGCGAATTTATATCTTCTGGCGCTTTTTCTATCCAAATTCATATTAAGTTTATCGCCATATTTCATTTTTATGACAAATCGAGAACTCGCCGGGGTATTTAATAAGTTGGCCAAGCTCATGGAAGTCCATGGCGAAAATCTCTTTAAAATAAGATCTTATATTGGTGCCTACAACACTCTTCGGAGATATGGAGATCCGATTAAAGACCTCAGTAGAGAGCGTCTGTTGGAAATCAAAGGCATCGGTAAGAATATAGCAGATAAGATTGAAGAGTTACTTTCTACAGGCTCATTGCATACACTTCAGAAATACATAGACAACACTCCTGCGGGAATAGTGGAGATGTTGGATATTAAAGGGCTTGGCGCAAAAAAAATCTTACTTGTATGGAAAGAATTGGGTGTTGAAACACCCGGCGAGTTGCTATATGCATGTGAGGAAAACCGACTTATAGAACTAAAGGGTTTTGGATTGAAGACCCAGGAGAATCTCAAGGATCAGTTGGTCTATTACCTCGATGGAAAAGGCAAGTACCTCTATGGTCATATTATAACCGAAGCGGAGGAACTCCTGACATTGTTACAAGAGCATTTTCCCGGAGAGAAGTTTTGCTTCATTGATTCCTTGGGCAGAAAAATGCCGGTTGTAGATGGTATCGAAATCCTTACAACCGGTGATGTCTCTCATCAATATAGTGTGATACAAGCATCTGATCATGCCATAGAGATTGACGGCACTCTTTTTTACAAGGGGTCAAAGGTTAATATTACGCATGCCGATACTAGTCGTTTTATGGCAGAGAAGTGGTCGGCGTTGGCGGCTCCCGGATTTCTCCAAGCATGGGATAACCTATCGTATGCCATACCGTCTGAACGCGATGATGAGCGCTTCTTTCAAGATCAAGGACTGGCCTATATTCCCCCTGAGAGTCGCGAGTCTCCATTGATGATCCAAAGAGCACAAACAGGCTCTTTAGAGTTGATTGTTCCCGATGATATTAAGGGTGTGATTCATGCTCACTCTACATATAGTGATGGTGCTCATTCATTGCTTGCGATGGCAGAAGAATGCCAAAAATCAGGATACGAATATCTAGTGATCAGTGATCACTCTCAGTCAGCGTTTTATGCCGATGGTCTCAAGCCTGATCGGGTCTATGATCAATGGAAGGAGATTGATGAGCTCAATGAGCGGAACGGGGATTTTCATATCTTCAAGGGCATCGAAAGCGATATCCTTTCTGATGGTAGTTTGGATTATCCCGATGAAATGCTCTCGCGATTTGATCTGGTGATCGCCTCGGTTCATAGCAATCTGAAAATGACGCAGGAGCGTGCGCATCAACGTTTGCTGGCTGCGATTATGAATCCCGCAACACGTATCTTGGGGCACCTCACAGGTAGGTTGCTGCTCTCAAGACCAGGATATCCCATCGATCATAAGTTGATCATAGATGCCTGTGCCCAATACAATGTCGCGATTGAGCTCAACGCAAGTCCTTATCGCTTGGATATGGACTGGTCTTGGATACCCTTAGCTATGGAACGAGGGGTTTTGATTTCCATCAATCCTGATGCGCATAGTATGACCGGGATTCAGGATATTGTATATGGTATTACCGCTGCTCGAAAGGCAGGCTTGCGACCCTCACAATGTCTCAATACTATGGGTCGCAGTGCGTTTTTGCAGTGGCTGCAGATTAAATAGCAGAAAAAGTTGAGATATATTAACCAAATAGCTCATGTGTTTATAGTATAAAACACTGATTTTCAGTATGATAAAATTAATGGCTTGTTAACTTAAGGTTTTTACATTGCGTTTTTTTGTCAATCATTTTATATTTGTCGCGTCTTAATCTTGTAAACTTTATATCAAAAATTTAATAATGACTTCAATTAAAACTTTTTTGGTTGTAGCCCTTGCTTTAATCATGACTGTAGCATGCAAAACAGATACAAAAGATGCTGCTCGTGAATCATTGGCAACGGCGAGTACTACAACTACTCCGGCTCCTGCGACACAGGCTCCCGCTCAAGCTATCCCTACTGGACCATTGACAGCTATTTCTTATCCTGTAACTGAATTTAATTTCGGTGAAATTGAAGAAGGTGAGAAAGTCACACATGAATTCAAATTTAAAAATACAGGAAGTGAGCCTTTAGTGATTTCTAAAGCTCAGGGATCATGTGGATGTACTGTTCCTGATTGGCCTAAAGAACCGATTCCTCCGGGCGAAGAGGGTACCATCAAGGTAGTATATGATTCTCGTGGCAAAGGCAAGGCTCGTGCAGAGGGTGGTCGTGCAGAAAATAAGCGCGTGACAATCACTGCCAATACAGACCCGGCTCAAAGTTTCCTATATATCAAAGGAAAAGTATATAAGCCTGACGCTCCATCTAGCTAAATTTAGCGATATCAAAAATCTGATAAGGGTCTCTCGAAAATACTTCGGGAGACCCTTATTTTTGCACACAATTCAAGTGAAATGACCTCAATTGTCCTCAGAGGTCAATCAATAAATCGCTCTTCCATAGTATGAAGAAAACTTCTTAACTGTTCAAAAGCTCTCGCCCTATGACTGATCCTGTTTTTGATCCCTTGAGATAAGATGCCAAAACTTTCGCTATACCCTCGGGGGACAAAGATTGGATCATATCCAAAACCATGCTCACCGGATTTATCGTAGGCAATATGCCCATTTACGATACCTTCAAAAGTATATTCTTGACCTTCGATGATGCAGGCCAATACAGTTCTAAATCGAGCACTTCGGTCACTATGAGGTTTTAGTTCTTTGAGCAATTTGTTCATATTGTCCGTTGCGCTACGCTGTTGTCCGGCGTATCGAGCAGAATATACACCGGGTTCATTGTTCAATGCCCTTACTTCAAGTCCTGTATCATCAGCTACGATACAATTGATAGAAGTAAATCGATCGATAGCACGCACCTTGAGCCAGGCGTTTTCCTCAAGAGTCTTGCCATCTTCTACTATTTTATCATAAAATCCTATATCATCCAAGGACAATATGTTCCATTCCTTCGAGTCTAATATTTGCGATACTTCTCGAATCTTATGGTCATTGTGGGTGGCAAATACAATTTTTCTTTGCATGATATTTTGATTAATATGATCTATGCCTCTGACCCACTACAATTGAAAGTATCTTCTTAATGCGGTCCACAAAAGTCTTTTTTTGCCCGGATCTTTAGCAATATCCTTGAGTGGTTGGCTATACAGTATCGTCCGATCAGCAATCTTCAACAATTGATAATCTATCTTGTCGATTTGTAACATTAATTGTGTTGGAGGAAGTCCAAATATGATGTCCAGCCCGGTTTCTTTCTTCCAACTGTCACATAACGCTAGGTGATCCTCTTGACCCATTTTTACGACCCTCACTTGATCGATGTCATTGCCTGTTGCATATAGGATTTTAGTAAGCAAGCTCTCTTCTTCTTGACCATAATCTTCCACAGATACATATACTGTAAGAGCATATTCTTGTTCCGCCAAGAGGAGCAAATCGTTGTCTTGACCCAGTCGATAAATAGGAAAATCAAAAAAGCTCATTTTTTCTGAAGCTGTATTTTGATGCAAGTAAAGCATTATTATCTTTTGCAGACATACTTTGATAAATATTGTGAATCTTTGCGGAAAAAACATCGTTAACTTGGCGAATATGGTGGGCTCATATTTTAAATCATCTGGGATTCAATCTGTCCGACACAGGTGGATATGACCATTGATAGATAAAATGAAGAAAAATATGAGTAAAGAAAAAGCAACATTAGGTGGTGGATGTTTTTGGTGTATAGAGGCGGTCTTTCAATTGCTTGAAGGGGTGGAAAAGGTGGTCTCTGGATACTGCGGAGGGCACATAGAGAATCCATCTTATCGCGAAGTTTGTTCTGCTACTTCGGGACATATAGAAGTAGTTGAGATTACTTTTGATAGTGAAAAGATAAGTTACCCAGAACTGCTTGAAGTATTCTGGACGATACATGACCCAACAACACGTGACCGCCAAGGAAATGACAAGGGCTCACAATATCGTTCGGTTATTTTTTATCATAATGAAAGTCAAAAGTCGCTTGCTCAACAAAGTATCAGCGAAGTGGCCACACAGCTATACGATGATCCCATTGTCACAGAATTGAGGCCGGTAGAAAAATTTTACGCGGCAGAGGCAGAGCATCAAGATTTTTATCAGACAAATCCCTCTTATGGCTACTGTCGTGTTATGATAGATCCCAAGATAGCCAAGATTCGAGCGAAATTCATGAATCGAATAAAATCACCTCATAAGTATGTCTGATGTAATTTTCCCACATTGTCCACAGTGTACTTCTCCGATGTCAACAGATCCTGTGGAGGGATATTATCATTGTACACGTATGGATTGCAATTTTGTACAGTATCTGAACCCAACACCTGTAGTCGCTGCAGTAGTGGAGTACGAGCATGAGCAACTTGTGTTAGCTCACAATGCCTCCTGGCCGGAAGGATGGTTTGGATTGATTACAGGCTTTCTTGAGCGATATGAGCATCCGGATCAAGCTATTATTCGAGAGGTGAAAGAAGAGTTGGGGCTGCAAGCCCAAGCATCAAGTTTGATCGGACATTATACTTTTGAGCGCATGAACCAATTGATTATCGCCTATCATGTTAAGGTGAGTGGGACGGTTGTTCTCAATGATGAGTTGGATGCGTATCGTATCATCCCATATGAGAAGGTTCAATACTGGCCTTCGGGTACGGGTTTTGCACTCAGAGATCACTTGCAACAACGAGGTTTTAGCCCTCTTCAACGTTCATTTAAATAAGTGATAATTGTAGATCCCTTTTCCAGATGCATATAGGACATAAGATAAGCCTCTCCATATGATGAAGAGGCTTATCTTTAGGATAGAAATGATCACCGATAAAGTGACTGCAATTCCACTATATCTTAAAATCTCCTGAACCTACTTTATAACCCTTGTTGAAGATTTCAATGCGGTAATCCCCTTTTTCGATTGTGCCAGGAGGGTTCCAATCCATACATGCTTCTGTATCTTCATTGTTATATGTCAATGTTCCAGACATGGTGTAGCGATATGTCTTACCGGTTATCTTATCTGTTATTTCACCAGAATTGAGGTTGTCATCCATTACTGTTTCACCCCTAGGGTTGATGATTCTGATATAGAAAGTCTCCTCACCAGCAGGAACAACTACGTTGGTTTCAGTGCGGAAGCAAGTCCGCATGATGTCCATACGCTTTTTTAGTTTACGCCTTTTCCAGGATCCATCGTCTTTGACTTGGCCACCTTCAAAGCTGATGTAATTGATTTTAATGGCAGAACCCAATTCAACTTTCTCCGACAATTGCTTGTTGTGTGACGAGAGCTTTTCCTTTTCACTCACCAGTATGGTACGAGCTTCTTCGAGATCTGCTGAGAGTTCTTTTTCTGCAGTTAGATTGGTATTCAACACTTGTACATCTTTGATCAGCTTCGTATTCTCATTGGCCAGCAATTCATTTCGTGCTGTCAAATCACTTATTTGGGCTAGATATCCGGCCGTTAATGATTCAAATTTTGCGATTTCCTCACGAGCTGCATTGAGTTCACGTTTTGTCCAGATCAAGTTGTTGATTTTGGCTTTTTGTGCTTTGAGCTCTTCTTTTTGATTATCGATCAATGCATTCAACTCTTGATTGTCCGTACGAAGTCCTTCAATGTTTTCAAGTGCTTCCTGATAGTCTGCATCGAGTTCTTCTTGTACTTTTTGAAGTTCTGCAAATTCTACAACTTGCTCTTGATTGGCTTTTTTCAATTCTCCATTTTGATACCAAAGATACCCTGAGAGGAGGAGTAAGAGTGCTATGATTGCACCGGTAATTACGTTTGATGACATGTTCATTTAGATTAATTTAAGAATAGGATGTTTTTATGGTTGCAATATCCGTCTGATTCTATCTGGGTGAATTAGGGTATCTACCTATTTTGTCTTGATACTAATTCCTAAATAGAACCCCTAAGTTTCTATACAATCTCCAACAATTACGCCAAAAAATCAATAACTTGTAGTTGATGATGTATCCGCGAGACAATATACACCGCATTTTATTTCTCGACATAGAGACGGTCGTGGAAATAGAGCATTATGAGGATCTCGATGATGTTGCTCGTAAAATGTGGGATAAGAAATCTCGCCGACATGTGTCCCTTGAGGAGTTTCCCGTTTTTGAAGAAGAGTTGGCCGCATTATACCATGAGAAGGCTGGAATTTATGCGGAGTTCGCACGGATCATTTGTATATCAGTAGGATTTGTTAAGCATGAGGACGACGGAGATGTGATTCGGATTAAAACATTCAGGCATATAGATGAAGCTATATTGCTCAACGATTTTGCTACTCTTCTCAATGAGTATTACTATGATCGCCATAATCAGTTCTTATGTGGTCACAACATTAAAGAGTTTGATATTCCCTTTATCTGTAGGAGAATGTTGATCCATGCTATCCCAATGCCCAATCTCCTCAACATCTCCGGATATCGACCTTGGCAGACCCACCATTTATTGGATACAATGGACATGTGGAAGTTTGGTGATTACAAGCACTATACTTCTTTAGACCTGCTCTGCATGACCCTGAAAATCCCTTCTCCTAAGTCTGCAATGGCGGGTCATGAAGTGCACACCGCTTTCTGGAGTGG
>JAJRXG010000313.1 GCA_024276375.1 Bacteroidota bacterium
AAAAGTGGCTCTAAGACTCCAGAATTGGGCATGTTTTATTCTGGGTGTGCCTCTCGACTCAAGAAGGGACTGGAAATAGGTGGTATAGCAGCTGTAGATATGAATCAACATACGGCTTACCATATTGAGGCTGTGCCAACACCGGCCAAACTCAAAGGAGACTATGAAGACATGACCCTAGTTGACTATTATGCTTCTGTGATCATTGAGAGAGCTACATCCCTATACAACCTGAGCGATGTATTGGTAGTAGATGATTATTTTTCGAAGAGTAATTTTATAAACCCACTATGCGAACAAACAGAGCTGACAATAGTATCACGCCTTAGGGGTGAAGCAAATTTGAGATACCTATACAAAAAAAAGCAAAGTGGCTTGGGTAGACCCAAAAAGTATGCTAACAAAGTCAATGTGAGACAAATAGATAAAAGAATATTTAAAATGGAGCATTCGGATGAGGACATGATAATATATTGAGCTGTTGTAAATTCTGTATCCTTAAAAAGAAATATAAAAGTCGCCTATACGGAGTTTATTAACAGTAGAGGGGAAGTGATATCAAGCAAGTTGTTCTTTAGTACTGATGTTGAAATGACCGGAATAGAAATTGTTGGGTATTACAAAGCCCGTTTTCAAATCGAATACCTCTATCGAAATTCTAAACAATTTACTGGACTTTAACATGGCCAATCCAGAAGTAAAATAAAAATGCACAATCATTTTAAATATAAGTCTAACAGCGGTATCAATCGGCAAAGCAATGTTGAGAAATCAAATACCAAAACACCAAAGAATATCTCTTTCTATGGCGGATATAAGTACAGAATTAAAGAACAGAAGAATGATCAACATGGTTTTTTCAAAGTATGATTTTGACCATAGCTTAATAAAAGTAAATCCAAACTACTTGAGTCTATTAAATTATGGCAAAATTGCAGCATAAAACCTTAACGGACTATTGATTGTAAGAAACTTTTTTTTAATCTTGTTTGACTAAATAGGAGGCTGCTCTGGTTAAAGTAATAAGATGTAGTATTGTAAACTATTATGAGTGATTCTTTTGATTTTGAACATGATGTTCTTGATAGAAGCCATATTGTCCCTGTCCTTGTAGAGTTGTCCGCACCAAGTTGCGGCCCGTGTATATGGATGGAGCGGACACTGATTGAGGTAGTTCGTGAGATGCGGGGTCTTGTTGAGTTTGTGAGTTTGTCAACCATCGATCACAACAATCTTGTGGATCTATATCAAATAAAATCCAATCCGGCAACCATACTTTTTATCAAGGGTGTAGCAGTAGCTCGCTTAAAAGGTGCTCTGCCGGCGATGGTTGTAAGGCAGTGGATCAGCGACTATATTTCTTCTGAGGAATGATATCTTTACCTCATGATTACTAAGTTGCACTTCATATATTTTTTATCCGCTTGGTTGCTGGTGTTGGTATCATGTGATCAAAAGAAGGAAGTAGCTCATGATCTCACTGGAGAAACAGTGGATATCCCTGACGGAATGATTCTGATACCTTCAGGAATTCTCAATATGGGTGGAGACAATGGGCAAGCTGATCGCAACGAATATCCCAAGCATACTGTGTCGATTTCATCTTTTCTGATGGATGAAACCGAGGTAACCAATACGGACTATATGGCATTTGTGGCAGCGACGGGTTATAAGACCATAGCCGAACGTGAACTGGATTGGGAAGAAATGAAAAAACAACTACCTCCGGATACGCCCAAGCCTCCTGATAGTATCATGCTGCCGGGGGCATTGGTATTTGCGCCTACGGAGACGCCGGTACCTCTCAACAATCCACAATTGTGGTGGCGTTGGACGATTGGAGCCAATTGGAAGCACCCACACGGGCCTGGTAGTGACATTGCAGATATCATGGATCACCCTGTGGTGCATATCGCTTGGGATGATGCACAGGCTTACTGCAAGTGGGCTAAGAAGAGGTTGCCTACAGAAGCTGAATGGGAATGGGCAGCTCGAGGAGGAATGAAGGATATGATTTATCCATGGGGCAATACCTCCGTAGAAGAAGGTTTGCCCAAGGCCAATTTTTATCAAGGATTGTTTCCATACCGCAATACCAATAAAGATGGATTTCTATCTACTGCTCCAGTCAAATCCTTTCCTCCCAATGGATACGGACTTTATGACATGGCAGGCAATGTTTGGGAGTGGTGTCAGGATTGGTTTGATATGAACTTTTATGCTGCAGATGAGGCCAAAC
>JAJRXG010000314.1 GCA_024276375.1 Bacteroidota bacterium
CTTCTTAGGTAGCTACAAAGAGGTAAAAGAGCGGAAATATATTCATGCGGCCAGTGATAGATATGATGAATCCGACCCGGATCGTATTAGAGCTGTAAGAGATAAGCGCTACAAGTATATACGCTATTATGATCGAGACAACCCTATGTTTTTGCATGTCGGTTATCGAGATCGAATGACCACCATGAGAGAATTGTATCGATTAAAGAAGACCAACAAGTTAAGTAAGGCACAAGCACTCTGGTTTAGGAAGACCAAACCTAGTGAAGAATTATTTGATACCAACAATGATCCGCACGAGATTGAGGATCTGTCTATGGATACGAAGTATGACTCGATACGCACGAGATTGTCTGATGAATTGGACAGATGGTTGAGAGAAAATGAGGATCTGAATATGATACCGGAGAGTGACCTGATCAAAAGGTTTTGGCCCAAAGGCCAACAGCCGACTACTTCGTTACCGGTGATAAAATGGGATTCAATCAACAGGGTTGAATTGAGTTGTGCAACAGAAGGAGCAACAATAGGATATAAGATAAACGATGATACCTCTTGGCGTATTTATACAAGGCCATTTATATTGAAAGATGACGATAGATTAAGTGTCATTGCGCACCGACTAGGGTTTAAATCAAGTGCCCAGCTTGAGATGTAAAAGATGTTCCACATGGAACAAAAGGAAGAACAATCCTAAGTTAATCGCCCTATTGATTTTTTTTATCTATATCTCCAAAAATAACTTTAAGTTCTTTGCCGAATTCTTCAACTCCTTGAAGTAGTTCATCAAGCACCCTTTCTACTTGGGGAGCGACTTCTCTCTTGAAGAACAAGTCAATTTCTTTCTGTGCATCAGTAGAAAAACTGCGCAGTTCTTCCTTAAGTTTTGTTTCAATTTTGTCCGTTATTTGCAGCCCCCTCCCTTCATTCCCTTTTGAACGATATTGAGCGTAAGTAAGGGCGTTCTTCCAAAAAGAGACCTTTTCTTTGATATTCAGATCTTCTTT
Source organism: Bacteroidota bacterium (assembly GCA_024276375.1). GTDB lineage: Bacteria > Bacteroidota > Bacteroidia > Chitinophagales > Saprospiraceae > JAJRXG01. The sequence goes on from JAJRXG010000314.1 coordinate 1,008, forward strand.
GTATTTTTCATAACAAAGATCTAAATACTCATTTATATCGGCATCTTTGCTTTCCCATTGTTGCTCTGTGAGTGTTGAATATTGACTTGTGATCTCGGCTATAAATTGACCGTAACTCACACTGAAATCTTCCTTAGTCGAACATGGGGAGTTTAACGCACAAGAGCCCATAGCAAGACTTGATATAATCAGAAGGAGAAAAACTGTCTTTTGCATAGATTGGTATTTGTTAAACGTAACAAAAAAAGGAGATGCTTTGGTTTCTTTACTCTGAACAAAAAGATAAATGATTCTTCTTAATATACCAACAGAGGATATTGGACGATGGGAGAAAAAACGATGTTTTTTTGTTGTTTATTCTAACCCATAGTACAGCCCGAATGTTTTTAGACGATTCTAAGAGCAAATAAATCGCATTAAAAAGCACATAAACCACTGAATATCAATGTGTTATACATAAAACAAACTAAAACAAATTAGAACGATTGTCAGCCCCCAAAAACGCAAGTTTTATAATTTTCCTAAGAACGACAAAAGCTAAGAAGACTTTTGTTTCTTTAGGCAAAAAGAAGAGAACATGATGTCATATTATGATCAGATTATAGAATCTGTAGTTTTCCTCCGCGAGAAGATAGATATAGAACCAGAAATCGGAGTTGTTCTAGGGACAGGACTGGGATCTTTGGCAGACAAAATTGAGATTGATGTACGCATCCCATATTGTGAAATCCCTCATTTTCCACCCGCTACCGTCAAAGGACATGAAGGGGCATTAATTTTTGGCAAGTTGGAAGGAAAAAATATTGTAGCTCAATCCGGACGCTATCATTACTATGAAGGTTATGATATGAAGCAAGTTACATTTCCCGTCCGGGTATTCCGTTTTTTGAAAGTAAAATCTTTAATTATTGCAAGTGCTGTCGGCGGCATTCACCAAGAGTATGAAGCAGGTGACGTGGCCATCGTTACAGATCATATCAACTTGCACTACGAGAATCCATTACAAGGACACAATGATGAAAGGTTGGGCACCAGGTTTCCGGATATGACGGATGCCTATAGCCCTAGATTAATTGAATTAGCAAAGCAAATTGCTAAAGAAAAGAACATAAAACTACATGAAAGTGTCTATGCAGGTCTGCCCGGCCCAAATCTTGAGACCAAAGCAGAATATAATTACTTGCATGTGATCGGAGCAACAGTGGTGGGGATGTCAACAGTTCCAGAGATCATCGTGGCACGGCATATGGGTCTTGAATCTTGTGTTTTTGCAGCCATCGCCAATAAGTGTTTTCCGATATCAGCGATTAAAGAAGTAACTCACGATGAAGTCATCCAAGTGGCAAATCTTGCGGCTTCTAAGATTGCTGCCATTGCCATGGAAATGATACGAAGATTGTGATATATACAGACCCTTATAAGAAGAACAGACCCGCTCAAGAACGCTTGTGTATGCCAAAAAAAAAATATTCTTTACCTCATCTTTTGAACGAATATTTGCCTAAGAACAAACAAATTCGGAGCTTGCCTGATTACTTAGTCAAGGACTACATATTTGGAACATTCTCACATTAAAGTAGTTGGTGCCCGGGAGCACAACCTAAAAGATATTTCGGTTGATCTTCCCAGGAACAAAATGGTTGTTATCACAGGTATTAGTGGAAGTGGCAAATCTTCGCTGGCTTTTGATACGATATATGCAGAAGGACAAAGACGTTATCTCGAAACCTTCTCATCTTATGCCCGGCAATTTCTTGGAAAAATGGAACGACCCGACGTGGAAACCATAGATGGATTGAGCCCCGTCATCTCCATAGAGCAAAAAACAACCGGTTGGAATCCTCGGTCAACGGTCGGCACTACGACTGAAATCTATGACTTTCTGCGCTTGCTATATGCACGAGTGGGTGAAGCATACTCGATGCAAACCGGCAAAAGAATGGTCAAGTACACGGAAGAAAAAATCATTCAACAGATCCTTGAAAAATATAATGGTTGCAAGATCGCCTTGTTGGCACCAATGATCCGTGCACGCAAAGGGCATTACCGCGAGCTGTTTGAGCAGATGCGGAAAAAAGGCTATACCAAAGTGCGGGTTGATGGTGATATTAAAGAGATCATACCCGGCATGCAATTGGATAGATACAAAGTACATGATATAGAAGTGGTGGTCGATCGTGTGAAAGTAAGTGCCGAGAAAAGAGAACGGATAGCCTCATCTCTTGAAATTGCGTTTAAACTGAGTGATCATTTTATTCAAGTCTGTGATCTCGACACCAACGAAGTAAAACCTTTTAGCAATAAACTCATGGATGCCGAGACAGGGATCTCATATGAAGAACCCTCACCCAACACTTTTTCATTTAATTCTCCCTATGGTTCTTGTCCTGATTGTAAAGGGTTGGGATTATATCATCAAGTGGATATGGAAAAAGTCATTCCTGATGATGCGCGTTCTATCAATAAAGGAGGAATCGTACCATTCGGAGAGATGAGGGACAACCTGACATTTAAGCAACTGAAAAAAATCGCCAAAAAATATAATTTTTCATTGTCCGCACCTATACGTGAAATACCCAGTGACGGTCTCGAAGCAATCCTTTTTGGGGGAGATCAAAGTTTCAATATAAATCTGGGATATAGTCAACACGAAATGGTTTTTGATGTGGCAAAAGAAGGCATCGTCAATATGTTGCAACGGTGGTACAAAACCACTACATCCGATAGAACACGTCAATGGGTAGAGGACTTTTTAACAATAATTACTTGTCCTACTTGTGACGGATATCGACTCAAACAAGAATCCCTACATTTTAAATTGGCAGATACACATATAGGCCAATTGGGAACGATGGATCTCGCTGAGTTGAGTACTTGGTTTGATGACCTAGAAAACCATCTTGACAAACGGCAAAAGACGATCGCCAAGGAAGTAAATAAAGAAATACGATACCGTTTGGACTTTTTGTTGCAAGTGGGTTTGGATTATTTGAATCTCAATCGACCCTCAAGAACCTTGTCAGGCGGGGAGGCGCAACGTACCAGATTGGCCACACAAATCGGTTCTCAGCTTACAGGGATTACTTATATAATGGATGAACCCAGTATCGGTCTGCACCAAAGAGATAACCAAAAATTAATTGCCTCTCTCCATAAACTTACACAAATTGGAAATACAGTGATCGTTGTAGAACATGATAAGGACATTATGCTCGCCTCAGATTATATTATAGACTTGGGCCCGGGAGCAGGAATCAATGGAGGAGAAGTTGTCAATGCAGGGAGTCCCCAAAAATTCTTAAAAACCAACGGCTTAACGGCTCAATACTTGTCTAACAAGGTTTCAATACCCTTTAATAAAAACCCAAGAAAGGGCAATGGACAAGAAATCATATTAAAGGGAGCCTGCGGACATAATCTAAAACACGTTGATTTGCGCATCCCCTTAGGAAAATTTATAGCCGTTACGGGTGTTTCGGGAAGTGGAAAATCTTCGCTGATAAACAGCACTTTGTATCCAATTTTGAGAGCACATTTTTATAAAAGTCGCCAACGCCCACTTGCATATGAATCGATTGAGGGCATACAACATATTGATAAAGTGATAGAGATAGACCAATCACCTATAGGAAGGACACCCCGCTCAAACCCCGCGACATATACTAAGCTTTTTGATCCTATTAGGCGTTTGTTTTCCGAGATGCCCGAATCAAAAATAAGAGGATACAAACCCGGACGTTTTTCTTTTAATGTCAAAGGAGGAAGGTGCGAACAATGTCATGGGGGAGGTAAACGCTTGATAGAAATGAATTTTTTGCCCGATGTCTATATCGATTGTGAACAATGTCAAGGACGCCGTTACAATAGGGAAACCCTAGAGATTACCTTCAAAGGCAAATCTATTTCAGATGTACTAGATATGTCCGTGGATGAAGCCGTTGTCTTTTTTAGTAAGATTCCTAAAATATATCGCAAGTTAAAAACACTTCAGGAAGTTGGTCTTGGGTATATCACCCTCGGACAGCAAGCAACAACACTCTCCGGAGGAGAAGCACAACGAGTAAAACTCAGTGAAGAATTGTCCAAGAGAGATACCGGCAATACTATGTACATCCTTGATGAACCGACCACAGGACTACACTTTCAAGATATCGAACACTTGATTGAAGTACTCAATTCACTGGTGGACAAAGGCAATACGGTGATCGTTATTGAGCACAATATGGACATTATAAAAGTAGCAGACTACATTATTGATCTTGGACCGGAAGGAGGTCAACGTGGTGGACAAATCACCTTTGAAGGTGTAGTAATGGATATCATCAAAGAAAAAAATAATCACACAGGTCAATATGTCAAAAGAGAACTCTTTTCACAAACCCAATCGAGAGATGAAGTAAATTGATGATTACTGAGAGACAGCAGATTTATCGGGGATGATCATATGATAAGCGGCTTTTATCTGAGTCATAATCTCATCTGCTACTTCGGGATTGTCCTCCAAAAACTGCTTGGCACTTTCTTTTCCTTGGGCAATCTTGGTACCTTGATAACTATACCAAGAACCACTTTTCTGAATGATGTCTTTCTCCACACCTAGATCGACAATTTCTCCGGTTTTGGAAATGCCTTTACCGAAGGTGATTTCAAAAAGAGCAAGTCGAAAAGGAGGAGCAAGTTTGTTTTTCACAACTTTTACCTTTATAGGATTACCGACAATATTACCCTCTTTGTCCTTAATAGAACTGCCCGATTTGCGGATATCGAGGCGTTGAGAAGCGTAAAACTTCAAGGCATTGCCTCCGGTAGTAGTCTCTGGGTTGCCAAAAACAACGCCGATTTTTTCACGCAGTTGATTTATAAAAATGCAACAGCACCCCGTCCTACCAATTGTGGCAGTAAGTTTGCGCAAAGCTTGAGACATGAGTCGAGCGTGAAGCCCCATTTTTGACTCACCCATTTCTCCCTCGATTTCTGCCCGAGGTGTCAATGCCGCAACGGAGTCAATAACGATGATATCTATCGCTCCGGAACGGATGAGATTTTCCGTTATTTCGAGAGCTTGTTCTCCATTGTCCGGTTGGGATATCAACAGATTGTCCGTATCTACTCCCAGAGCTTCGGCATAGCTTTTATCAAAAGCATGTTCTGCATCAATAAAAGCCGCTATCCCACCGAGTCTCTGTGCTTCTGCGATAGCGTGGATGGCAAGTGTTGTTTTTCCGGAAGATTCCGGACCATATATTTCGACAACGCGACCTCTCGGAAAACCTCCAATTCCAAGGGCTATATCTAAACTTAATGAACCGGTTGGGATGGCCTCTATATCTACCACCTTCTTGTCTCCAAGTTTCATGATAGTACCTTTACCATATGTTTTTTCAAGTTTATCAAGCGTTAGTTGTAATGCCTTTTGCTTTGCTTCTTTTTCACTAGCCATACCTATTATAGTGTATTTTAATTATAAGTAGTAAATGTAATGTAAATGCCATGAAAGTGTTCATAGAAAAAGAAAAAACAATCACATTAAACAAGAATACTATATGAACGGAGATATGGCATAGTTTCTGATTTTTAGCAGAGCATGAACATCGACGAGATCAACAGAAAACATTTTATCAAAACAGATATGTTTTTTAGAGTTGGAAAGGGCCTCTCTTCTAAACTCTTGAGGTATGAACATGGAATCATCTATATTGAATTGGAAGTGCGCCAAAAATGGGAAAGAACCCTCGATGCCGCCGCTTGGACGATCGCTCATTCTTGGTTGAAGGAAAATCAGGAGTTTAATGAAGCCATCGCAGCCAAGGTCTTTGTTATAGATAGTCGTTCATATGAATACAAACGGACGCTGATGCACTTGGGCATTAAGCCAGGATACGATGCATACAAAGGAGTCTTCTTTAAGTAGGCAAGCAAAAAAACCTAAATAATGTTTTTCCTAGGTTATGATATAGGTAGTTCTTCTGTCAAAGCCAGCCTTTTAAATGCAGACAACAATACGGTAATCTCTACCGCCCAGTATCCTTCTGTGGAATTTCAAATTATTGCTCATCAACCGGGATGGGCAGAACAGGATCCCGAACATTGGTGGAAGGCCGTCATTCAAGTGACGCGACAAATTCTTGATTCCAGTGGTGTTGTTTCTCAAGATATCAAAGCGATAGGAATTGCCTATCAAATGCATGGTTTGGTCGTTGTGGACAAAGAGCAAAAAGTACTTCGACCGGCGATAATCTGGTGTGATAGCCGAGCGGTTCAATTGGGAGAAGATGCGTTTCGGCATCTTGGAGAAATGTATTGTCGAAAACATCTGCTTAACTCCCCCGGAAACTTTACAGCATCTAAACTGTCTTGGGTAAAAAAAAATGAACCCGAAATATTTGATAACATTCATACATTCCTCTTGCCGGGGGATTTCATAGCCATGAGATTGTCCGGAGAGACACAGACGACTTATAGTGGTCTTTCTGAAGGGATATTGTATGACTATAAAGCAGAAAAACCCGCCCAAAAGATACTCTCATACTATCAAATAAGGCCTGATCAAGTTGCGCAAATTGTTCCGACTTTTGGAATACAAGCACACATTTGCCAACATTCGGCTGAGCAGATAGGACTTTCCGCAGGGATACCTATTACCTATAGAGCAGGAGATCAACCCAACAATGCACTGTCTCTAAAGGTCTTTAATCCGGGCGAAATTGCGGCAACGGCAGGAACCTCCGGAGTTCTTTACGGTGTGACTCAACACATGAAGACTGATTCAAAGTTTAGAGTCAACACATTTGCTCATGTCAATCACACGGCAGAACAGAGACGACTCGGGGTCTTGTTGTGTATCAATGGTTCTGGGATTATGTATGCTTGGGCTAAGCGCAACCTGAAGGCCAACTCATATGCAGAGATGAACCTGCTGTCAGAATCGATAGTCGTAGGTTCAGAAGGCCTTCAAGTTCTACCATTTGGCAATGGAGCAGAACGGATATTAGAGAACAAAGATATCGGTGCACATATACATGGATTGCAACTCAATAGACATCACAAAGGACATATCTTCAGATCCATTCAAGAAGGGATTGCCTATTCTATGGCTTGGGGTCTGGATATTATGAAGGAAATGCAATTGAACCCAACAGTAATCAAAGCAGGTGAAACCAACCTCTTTCAAAGTAGAGTGTTTCAACAGACATTGGCCAATCTGAGTAATCTATGTGTTGAACTCTATAACACAAATGGCGCAACAGGAGCTGCACGTGCAGCCGGTATCGGTATTGGTCACTATACGACCTCGGATGCGTTCAGCGGCCTCCGCCAAACAGCCAGCATAGAACCCAACCAAGAAAGAAGAACAACTCAAGAGACGTATGAGAAATGGAAAGATATTCTTGTCAAAGAACTTCAAAAAGCGTAGTTATTAAAAAACAAGAAGGGTATCTTCTTGGACACAAATGTATGGTTACTATTCAGGAGGGTGCTTTTGAGATAAAAAAAAGCAGTTTTTTCGTCAGATGACGCTTATTTTTTGAGGCATAGCAGCGCTACGACGAAAAAAATAGCGGAAATATGACGGGGGAAAGTGTTTTTTTAGCCAAAATGACGCCTACCTGAATAGTAACAATGTATGAGCACGGAGGAAAGAATTTTATCACTTCTGTCCAATTCTTAAAACACTTGACCGTTATAAGCAGAGAAGTAGAAGTAGAGTGCGCGCAAAAAAGGCCTTTGGACAAAATTTTCTGATAGATGAAGCTGTATGTCAACACATTGTTGACACTTTTGAACAGTTGAATCCCTGTGAGAATGTCTTGGAAGTAGGACCGGGCAAAGGAGCTTTAACCAGGTATCTGCTGGATCAGCATCACATACAATTTAAAGCAGTTGAAGCAGATTGGGATATGGTTCATTATCTTCAGCAGAAGTACGGATTGGGATCAGAGCAATTGATACAAGAAGACTTTCTAAAACTACCTTTGGATCAGATATATAGCGAACCATATGCCGTCATTGGCAACTTTCCCTATAATATATCATCACAGATATTATTCCACATAGACAAGTATAAAGACAACATACCTTTTGCCATGGGCATGTTTCAAAAAGAAGTTGCACAAAGATTGGCATCAGGACCAGGATCTAAAGTCTATGGTGTAACAAGTGTATTGTTGCAAGCTACTTATGATATTGATTTGCTATTTGAAGTGGAGCCCACATCTTTTATTCCTGCACCCAAAGTTACATCAGCTATTATCAGTTTAAAGAGAAAAGAACACTATGAGCTACCATGTGATCCTCAGTTATTTAGATCTATCGTCAAAGGATCTTTTCTTCAACGCCGAAAGATGCTGAGAAACACTTTAAAACCATGGATTAAGGATGAAAGTCTTTATGCATTAGAAGTTATGAGGCAACGACCAGAACAATTGGGGCTTGAGGAGTTTTATGAATTGACAAATATTATTTCAACACAAGAAAAACAATGAGTTTAGAAACACGTCTTATGCCTGAGTTAAAGGCAGCAATGAAAAGCAAAGATCAAGCAGCGCTTAGAGGTATACGAGCCATTAAAGCAGCATTATTATTGGCCAAAACCGATGGTTCGGGAGCAGAGATGAATGAAGAAGGGGAGATAAAGATCCTTCAAAAACTGGTGAAGCAGCGTCAAGATTCTCTGGACATATATGTTCAGCAAGGCAGAGAAGACCTTGCCAAGATAGAACGAGAGGAGATCGTAGTCATCCAAAAGTTTTTACCAGAACAACTGGACGCTTCCGAGATAGAAAGAATTGTAAAAACCATCATAGAAGAAGTCGGTGCAATTGGAATGAAAGATATGGGAAAAGTGATGGGATTGGCGAGCAAAAAACTTTCGGGTCAAGCAGACGGCAAAACCGTAGCCTCCATCGTTAAATCATTGCTTAGCTAAGTATAAAGTCGTTCTACAATCGTTATTGAGAGACTTCAAAGTTCTATTAACAAAAAAATCATCGAAATGTATCGTTACATTCTTATCATACTCTTAGGGCTAATAGGTTGTACATCCCAACAGCTTATACCCAATACAGAGCCAGTAGTCGTGGAAGAAGTGGTCGTTCCCGAAGCAGAATACACTGAAGAGAGAACCCTAGAAGATATCCAAGTTACAGCGCCACGAAGCTATACTTTACCAAGATATAATGCAGCTACACCCCGTACATGGGATTTGATCCATATGGATTTGGATGTACGATTTGATTGGACGAATGAGCATGTGATCGGAAGAGAAATATTGTTTGCTAGGCCATATTTCTATCCTCAACAGAAGCTCGTTTTAGATGCCAAAGGAATGGATATTATGAGTATAACAGATGCCTTAGGAAAAGAGCTTTTATATGCTTATGATGGAAAAAAAATCAATATTGATTTCGCTAGAACCATAACACATGATGAAGAGGTAGAAATAACAATTGATTATATCGCCAAGCCTTCGGAGGGACCGATAGGAGGAAGTGCAGCGATTACTTCAGATAAAGGACTCTTCTTTATCAATCCACTTAGAGATGATCCTAATAAGCCGCAACAAATCTGGACACAAGGAGAAACAGAAAACAATTCACGTTGGTTTCCTACTATAGACAAGCCCAACGAAAGGTTGACTCATACCTTAAGTCTAACGGTAGAAGATAGATTTAAGACCCTGTCCAATGGTACTTTAGTACGCTCCGTCAACAATGGAGCAGGAGAGAGAACAGACTATTGGGAGATGAACAAACCGCACGCACCATACCTCGTCATGCTGGCAGTAGGAGACTTTGCCAAGGTTACAGAGAAGTGGAAGGATATAGACGTCTCTTATTATGTAGAACCTGAGTATGAAGCATACGCCAAGGACATATTTGCTCACACGCCAGAAATGATAGAATTTTTCTCGACTTTGTTGGATTACCCTTTTCCTTGGAGCAAGTATAGTCAAATCATCACAAGGGATTATGTATCCGGTGCAATGGAAAACACAACTGCTGTCATCTTTGGTGATTTTATTCAAAAAACAGAAAGAGAATTAATTGATAATGATAATGACTTTATTGTAGCACATGAGTTGTTTCACCATTGGTTTGGAGACCTTGTTACTGTTGAAAGTTGGGCAAATCTAACCTTGCAAGAGGGCTTTGCAAATTACAGTGAGTATCTATGGCAAGAGCACAAGAACGGTATAGATGCAGCAGACTACCAACGGCACAAGGAGATGCAAGGATACTTCGCTTCTATCATGCACTCTGGAATCCACCCATTGATTTATTATGGATATCAAGACAAGGAAGAAATGTTTGATGGTCATTCTTATAACAAAGGCGGTTTGGTATTGCATATGTTGAGACGTTATCTTGGAGATCAAGCGTTCTTTGCTGCTTTGAGCAAATATTTAAAAGACAATGCCTACACATCTGTAGAGGTTGATGAACTAAGGATGGCATTTGAGGATACATGTGGCGAAGACCTCAATTGGTTTTTTGATCAATGGTATCACGAAGCAGGACACCCAGAGTTGGTGTTAGAATATGATTATGATTCCATACACAATGATGTTATCGTCAATGTCAGCCAAGAGCAAGATCCAGAAACTTCTATACCGATTTTTCAATTGCCAGTAGTCATAAGCGTTTATGATCAGAATGGCGTAGAGACTCAATATGAAGTTACCTTAAATGCACGAGAACAAGAGATACGCTTATCCTATGGTGAACGGCCTGCTTTAGTAGTTTTTGATGTGGATGATAGATTGCTGTTCATTAAGAAAGAAAAGAAAACCACAGAAGAATATATGCGTCAGTACGATTGGGTTAGAACATACATCCATCGATTCGAAGCGATAGATAAAATCAAAAACAAAAAAAGTGCCCAAGGGACATTGGCAGAAGCATTGAATGATAATCATTTTTCGATCCGTAGGATGGCCATAGATAAGATAAGATTGAATGGAAAACCTGGACTGATCGCCAAGGTAAAAAATATGATCACATTAGATCCTCACTCCGTAGTAAGGGCAAGCGCGTTGAAAAAAATGATGTCTGTCCCAGATTTGGACATGTCAGAGATGATACAGAAAGTATTAGGTGAGGAGCAAGCTTACAATGTTATTGGTGCTGCACTTAAGGCTCTTAATAAGATAGATCCAGCAGCAGCAGTACTTGCAGCCAATGACTTTAAATCCAGCAAATCAGGACAACTTACAACAGTCGTTGCAGAAATCCTAGCAAGCACAGAAGACCCTAAACATTTACCGTTTTTTGAGGAGCGATTGACTTCTATCACACTTTATAGTGTGTTTAACTTTTATGATAAGTATGTACAGTTGTTGAAGACACAACCTGTTGACACGCAATTGCAAAAAGCACAAGCACTTGAAGCCATAGCCACCGATGCATCTGAGAATTCCTTCTATAAGTTTTGTGCTACTCGAGCGATACACAATCTAAGAGAGGCTTTGCCACAAACAGAGGCAATAGTAGCAGATAAAATGACTGAGATGATTCAAACCATTAAGTCCAAAGAAACCAATGAAATGTTACTCCAGCGTTACAGTGCATATTGATTGAGTAGCATGTTCATGTAAGTACATTGATGGGTGAACCAGAGAGGAAAGCTTCGATATTGTTAGATACGATATCAATCAATCGAGCGCGACTCTGACGTGTAGCCCAAGCATTGTGAGGTGTTAGAATACAGTTGTCTAGTCCGATGAGGCAATGATGCTCTGGAGGAGGTTCTACAGAGAGCACATCAAGAGCAGCAGTTTGTGTAGGATGATTGATCAAATGAGTTCGCAGATCTTCCTCATGAATTAACGCACCACGACCTGTATTGACCAGTATAGCATCTTCTTTTAGTAATGTGAGCATCTTGATGTCAACGACATGATGGTTGTCTGTAGAAAGCGGAGCATGAAGGGATATAACATCGCTCGAGGCAAATAAGGAATGTAAGGATACAAACGAAACAGAGGGAAACGATTCAGGACGCGGAGTCCTTGTATGGACAATAATCTTCATACCGAGGGCTTGTGCATATTGACTGAGTTTTTGCCCTATTTTACCAAAACCATAAATCCCCAAGGTCAAACCGGATAATTCCCTCAAGGGAAACAATGAATGAGACCATTGCACTTTAGACCATCCGCCCTTTTGGACAAAAAGATTGTGCTCGAATACCCTGTTCGTGCAAGCAAGAATCAGTGCAAGGGCATGTTGAGCCACCGAGTCAGTACTGTAACCGACGGCATTACATACAGTGACACCATATTGACGCGCCGCGTCAAGATCAATATTGTCATATCCGGTTGCAAGTTGGCAGATCAGTTTGAGGAGGGGAAGTTGTTGTAATTCTTTTGATCCTATGCTCAGTTTATTGGTGATGATGATGGAAGCGTCACGTCCACGAGCAACGATATCTTTTTGTTTTGTGATGTCATATACTGTTAAAATCCCTTGATTTTCTATACTGCTCCAAGAAAGATCTCCCGGGTTTGTGGTTTGGCCTTCAAGGATGACGATATTCGGTTTCATAAGTTGTTCTACAGTTTATCCTTTAGATAATGTGCGGTATGGGACTCCTTGATCATGAGCAATCCTTCTGGAGGACCTTGATAGAGGAGGCGACCGCCGTTAATACCACCATCAGGACCTAAGTCAATCACCCAATCGGCCGTTTTAATTACTTCAAGATTGTGTTCTACTATGACCACGGTATTACCTTTCTCGATGAGGGCTTGAAAAGCACCGAGTAGTTTATTAATATCATCAAAGTGCAAACCAGTAGTTGGCTCATCAAAAATAAACAACTGACGTTCAACAGAAGATCTACTATCGCCGAGAAATGAGGCGAGTTTGACCCGTTGAGCTTCACCTCCTGAAAGCGTACTGGAAGATTGACCCAGCTTAATGTATCCAAGACCTACATCATTGAGCGGCTTTAGTTTCTGCACGATGCGGGGAATCTTTTCGAAGAAAGTAAGGCTCTCTTCTATACTCATATTGAGGATGTCATAGATCGTTTTGCCTTGATATTGAACTTCGAGAATCTCAGGTTTAAATCTTTTGCCCTTGCAGTCTTCACATACGAGTTTGACATCTGCGAGAAATTGCATTTCGATAGTGATCTGTCCATCTCCCTGACAATTGTCACAACGCCCGCCTTCAGTATTAAACGAAAAATGCTTAGGACGATATCCTCGTATCTTAGATAGTTGTTGTTTCACCATGAGTTTACGTATCTCATCGTATGCCTTGACGTAAGTGACAGGATTAGAACGAGAAGAACGACCGATGGGCTTTTGATTGACTAATTCAATGCCACCGATCATATTAAGGTCTCCTTGTATTGTATCGTGAAGACCTATATTGGCAGGGTGACTGATGTTTAATTGATCTAGCAAGGCAGGATACAATATGTGCTTTACAAGAGAGGTTTTGCCGGATCCGGAAACGCCTGTGATGACGGTAAGGGCTTGCAAAGGGATGGTGATATCTATGCCTTTTAGATTGTGTTGACGAGCATTAATGATCTCTATCTTGTTAACAACTTTTCTACGTTGTTTAGGAATGGGGATAGATTTTATTCCATTCAAGTATTGGTATGTAAGGCTGGTTTTTTGAGCTTTTTTAAGATTTTTGTATGAACCTGCATAAACGAGTTCTCCGCCAAAGACACCAGCTTTTGGACCGACATCAACGATAAAATCAGCATTTTGGATCACTTCTTCTTCGTGTTCTACAACGACGACGGTATTGCCTAAATCTCTGAGAGTTTTTAATACGGAGACTAATTTGTCTGTATCCTTAGGATGAAGCCCGATACTGGGCTCATCTAAGATGTATAAGGAGCTAGTGAGATTGCTACCTAGTGTTCTTGTTAAGTGAATGCGTTGGGTTTCTCCCCCACTAAGCGTAGCAGATTGACGGTTTAATGTCAGATATGATAGCCCTATGTTGTTCATAACCGTAAGGCGATTGTTGATTTCAAGCAGAATTCTTTTGGCGATCTGTTGTTGATAAGCTGTAAGAGAGAGCCTTTCAATAAAATCTTTGAGTTCATCAATGGGCATCTGTATAAGCTCACTGATCGTTACACCATCAATGGAAACATATGATGCCTCTGGACGAAGACGTCCACCTTGGCAATCGTGACAGGTGGTCTTACCTCTATATCGAGCGATTAGCACACGATTTTGAATTTTGTATGATTTGGACTCTAATTCAGCGAAAAAATCCATTATTCCTGAGACCTGATCATTGCCATACCACAACAGTTGCTTTTGTTCTGAACTCAGCTCTTCGTAAGGAAGGTGAATGGGAAAATCAAATGCAGAACCGGCATATTGAAATTGTTCTTTCCACAAACTATGTTTTTCTCCTTTCCAACAAGCGACAGCACCACTAAAAACAGACAAAGATTGATCCGGAATCACCTTGGAGCGAGAGATTCCCAAAACCATACCATAACCTTCACAAGTTTTGCAAGCACCAAAGGGGTTGTTGTAGTTGAACAACTGCGGAGAAGGATCCAAAAAAGTAATACCATCTATTTCAAAGCGGTTATTGAACAGTAGTTCCTGTCCATTTAGTATCTTCAATATGCACTCTCCTCCTCCTTCATAAAACGAGGTGTTGATGCTATCAGCAATCCGTTTTAGGTTTTCGGGATCTTTATTGACAACAAAGCGATCGATGAGAATTTGCAGATCATCTGCGTGTGTTGAAACGGGATCATTTAGGGCAGGATCGGAAGAAGCAAGAAGATCTTCTATATCATAAAGATGATTTTTCCAATACAAACGGGTATAACCTTTTTGCAGGAAGAGATTTAATTCTTTGTGAAGAAGGCGATTGTTGTCATAGGGTTTTAAAGGGACAACTAAGATGATTTTAACACCGTTGTTCATCTCCTCAATAACGTCCATTACATCTTTGACTTCATGCCGTTTTACTTTTTGTCCCGAAACAGGAGAGAAAGTTTCACCAGCTCTGGCATAGAGCAAACGAAGATAATCATAGATTTCTGTCATCGAACCCACTGTTGACCGGGCATTGGAAGAACCTACTTTTTGTTCGATAGCTATGGCGGGGGAAATTCCTTTTATAAATTCAACTTCAGGTTTTTTCATTCTACCCAAGAATTGACGGGCATAAGAAGACATGCTTTCTACATATCGACGTTGACCTTCGGCATATAGCGTGTCCATGACGAGGGAAGATTTGCCGGAGCCGGACACCCCTGTGACCACGATCAATTGATTCTTGGGCAAGCGCAATTCTATATTCCGCAGATTATTGGTATTGGCACCCTTGATGTGGATTTCTTTTAAAATATTGACTCCTCTTCTTTTCAACAACTTGTGTTGCTTATTTCCAAATGAAATCAATATCTATTTGTCTTTGTCGCCATACCACAAAACATGCTGCGGAAAGGGAATTTCAACCTTGTTTTCTTGAAAAACCTGATTGATTCTAAAGCGAATATCGCTTTTGATATCCTCAATGGCGGTTACATTCATGGAGTAAAAATAAAGACCAAAATCGAGAGAGTAAGCACCAAAATTTAAGAACCGGACAAATGGTTTAGGGGCAAGAAGCACTTCATTGACATCAAGGGCAATCTGTAAAAGGAGGGTTTTCACAAGCTCCACATCCGAACCGTAAGCCACGCCGACAAGCACTTCAAACCGCGTAGTGGGTTTGCTCCTCGTCCAGTTGATTACATTATCATTGACGAGTTTGCTATTTGGGATGATGATATCTTTTCTTTCGAGTGTTTCTACGATGGAAGCTCGTAAACCAATCTTCTTAATAGTTCCCTGAAATGTACCGAAATCCAAAAAATCGCCCGCTTCTACGGACCGCTCAAAGAGCATGACCAAGCCACTAAAAAAATCGCTGATCGTCTGTTGAAGCGCAATACCGACACCGACTAGTAGCGCCGCGGTTCCTGCCCATAACAACGTGAGATTAAAACCAATGTATTGAAGGGCAAAAATGAAGGCAAACGTGTATATGACATAGGAGACCAATTGATTGTAGGCATATTGTTTGCCGTGATCAATCCTTTGAGTCTGATACCAGCCATGTAAGACGAGGTTGACAAAAAGCCAAACAACTATTCGTGCAATGAGCAAGACAAGAATGGCAGATAGCAGACTTGTCAACTTTATAGATATCTCTTGCTTGTTGATTGTAATAGTATGAATCACAAAGTCTAAATCAAAAAGAGGCAGAATAATAATCAGAACAACCGTAACAAGGCTGTATTGAATCACTCTTGTGATCTGTGATTTCTTGTCTTTTTCTTTAAAAGAATCACTCAAGCCATCATGTTCTGGACGGTGTATCATTTCTTCTACGATCCGGGCGGATATGATGATATCGGCCATTTTTGCGATAAGCATAATGAGTAGTAGAATCAAGAGGTTTGAAATCTTGATATCGACATTTCCGAGAGAGTTGAAGGTGTGATCAACAGACAAAGCCAGAACGAGGAGGATCAACCAAGCAAGAAAAAAATTGATGTGTATAAGTCTTTGAATGGACAGCAGTGTCTCTGAAGTTAGATCGTGTCTTTTAGAGTACCGTTTTAACCATTTTCGAGTCCATAAAAAAGCAACAATAATTACAAATGTCACCAAGAGACTCAACACAAGATTCTCTCCCTTGAAAGCGTAATCATTGATTTGCAAAAGCGTAGATTGTAACCAAGTTTTAAGCATGAGTCTATTTATAATTGTACATAAACAAGATACTTCTCTCTGTAGAATTCTTCATCATAAAACGCTGACAATGAAACAACCTCTATATATTCTTTCTTCCTCAAGGGTTTTAATTCATCCAAAACAGCACCTCCTTTTAGGGCTATAAGCCCATTTGGGAATGCATTTATCTGTTCAGACTTGATCTTGTTTCGTATCCAAGAAAGCAAGGTACTCATATTTGCAACGGCACGAGTGACAACAAAATCATATTGTAGGGATATAGATTCTACTCGCGTATGTGTTGTTTGGATGTTATCGAGTTGAATCGCCTCGGCAATGTGATTTACAACTTTGAGTTTTTTGGCCACACTATCCACAAGGTGAAACGAAGTCCCCGGATGCAGTATAGCCAAGGGAATACCCGGAAAGCCTCCACCGCAACCCAAATCTAGAACTTCGCTTCCCCCTTTAAATTGAATCCACTTGTGAATAGCCATGGAGTGAAGGACATGATGCAGATAGAGATTGTGGATATCCTTACGGGAAATAACATTGATCTTA
>JAJRXG010000315.1 GCA_024276375.1 Bacteroidota bacterium
CTCAAAAGTGCCCGGAGGACAGCGAAAACCTTCACCATCAATGTGCATATAGTTGTCTTCGTAAGTAGTGAGTTTTAATGAGGTGATTTTCTCTGTAGTTGCCAACTTACTTTTGTGTATTCTTCCAGCCCAAAACCGCCAGGCATTGCCCAAATAGTCTATCTTGTGGGCATCCCTGATCAGCAAAGCATCTAGCAGACCATCCGAGGTGTCTGCATCTGCAGCTATCGTAAAGTTATATCCAAACATCGAACCATTGGCAACATTAACAGATAAAAACTTGCCAGTAAACTCCTTCCCATCAATCTCTACAGTGTACTTTTTGTTCTTATACTTTACACTTTCTACGATAGCCCCCTTAAAATAATTGGTAAATCCCCGTCTGGCATTCAACTTCGTCTTATAGGCTACCAAGCCATCGATCCCCACACCTGCCATATTGAGATAGAACTTGTCATTCATTTTGACAGAGTCAATCTTCTTAACTTTCCATTGAGCTATGACCTTCAGGGCTTTACGAGCACTTCGCCCGATCCCTAGGTGCATAGAAAGTCCATTGCCAGAGCCTCCAGGGACTATTCCTAGAGGAACAGCTGTATAGACCAGAGAAGATGCGACTTCATTAAGCGTCCCATCTCCACCTACTGCCACCACGGCATCAAATCCTTGCTTTACGCCTTCTGCTGATAATTCAGAAGCATGACCTGCGTACTCCGTACGGATTATATCATATTCAAAATCGATTTTGGGTATATGTTCCTCTATAAGCCTAGGAATCCTGTCTTTGCTGCGATATCCGGCAAAGGGATTGATAATAAAAAGTAGTCGTTTCTTGGTATTGCTCATTTGAACACAAAATAACGCTGTATTGGAAAATTGTAAAACACACCTACCAGACTAGCTGTCAATATTTTGGAGATGATATACTTCTCCTCTCCAATACCAACGACCTCAGAAAAAAAATATACACCATATGTATTGAGGAAAATGCTTCCCGCCCACGTTATCAGATATTTTAAACCTTGCACATGAGCTTTCCCTTCTTTACTCAAATATGTCCAATTGCGACCGAGTGTGAAGGCAACCATCCCGCCACTCAACGCACCTATAAACGCCGCAAGAACATAGTAAAGACCCAGTATTTCACGGCTAAATATCAATAAAGTAAAATCGACGGCACTTGCCGTAAATGCCATAGCATTGTACCGGAAGAAGGAAGTCATCAACGGGACTTTCTGAGTATGGTTCTTAGCTATCATCTCAAAGTCAATAATACAAGAATAACTCTTAAAACAAGATTTGAATATATACCTGCCAATATATCATCTGCGATTACCCCCCAATTGGTATGTAACTTATCAAATCTTTCTATCCCAAATGGCTTCCAAATATCAAAAATTCTAAAAAGAACAAATCCAATACAAATATTCAGAAAAGTAAGTGGTATAAAACTGAGCGTCACCCACATCCCGATGACTTCATCAATCACAATCCTTCCATCATCATGAGCCCAAGACTTGGGTAGATAAGGGATCAATTGATGGCTTAAAATACTTAAAACAACACTTCCTGCCACTATAACTATGCCTTGAATCATATGGCTTGTGGTCATACTGAGCATATACAAGACCACTCCACCTACAGCTGTACCCCAAGTCCCCGGAGCAATCGGTGCATATCCAGCACCTCCGGCTGAGAGAATTGCCTTAGCCAACCACTTCATCACTGTCTTCTATAAACCGGCGATGCTAAGCAACTTAGCATCCAGATTGTCATGCTGCTTAAATAAGTCATGCTCTGGCTTCTCTCCCGGTAAGGTCTGTGGAGACTTGAGATAGTAACTCAACCATCGTTGAATGCCACTTTCTCCCGCACGCTTGGCTAAATCTAAAAAAATCGCCAAATCCAATACCAATGGAGCTGCCAAAATACTGTCTCTACACAGAAAGTCCACTTTGATCTGCATAGGATAATCCATCCATCCGCGGATGTCAATGTTGTCCCAACCCTCCTTGGCATCCCCACGTGGTGGGTAGTAATTGATTCTTACCTTATGATATAAATCGCCATAGAGATCAGGATGCAATTCGGGCTCCAAGATTTGCTCAAGCACTCCCAACTTAGAGACTTCCTTGGTCTTAAAGTTTTCCGGAGCATCGAGTACTTCACCATCTCTATTGCCCAAAATATTGGTGCTAAACCATCCTTCTATTCCCAAATGCCGGGATTTTAACCCTGGTGCGAGTACAGTCTTCATGAAGGTTTGACCTGTTTTGAAGTCCTTGCCGGCAAGTGGTGTTTGTGTCTTCTCCGCAAGCTCAAGTATCGCCGGAACATCGCCACTTAGATTAGGGGCGCCATTGGCATAAGGGATACCCATTTTGACAGCAGCATAAGTATATATCATACTCGGCGGAATGTCCACAGCATTGTCCTTGAGACCTTGCTCAAAATTCTCCAAGCTCCTGTGCACATCACTTTCTTCAATGTACTTCTCAGTACTTCCACACCAAATCATCACTAACCGATCACAATTGTGCTCTTCTTTAAACCTCCTGATATCCTCCATGAGGGCTTCGGCAAGCACCATTTTGTTCTTTTCAGGCTTAACATTGGTCCCCTGTAGATTCTTAACATAGCTATTGTCAAATACCGCAGTCATCGGCTTGATCACTTCCAATTCCGGCTTCAATTGCTCTATCATATAACGATCCAATACTTTGGCATTGACAGCAGCTTCATACACATTATCAGTATGAACATCCCACCCTCCAAAAGCAATGTTTTCAAACGATTGAAGTGGAACAACGTCGGATATTTTTTGTCTTTTACCATCCGGAGTGGTGATATGCCCCATTTGAGTCAAGGATCCTATCGGTTTTGCCAATCCCTTATTGATCGCAATACAACCGGCGATAAAGGTCGTAGAAACGGCGCCCATACCCGGAGTTAATATTCCGAGTCTTCCTTTCGGTGCTGAAGCTTTTGATGTATGACTCATGTGCTTGAGAAATTTTAATTATTACAAAAGGTGCGCAAAGGTAGCTTTTTTAGTAAGGTATCTTGGCCTTATTCAAGACAAATACTTAAGGTAAGCATAATGTTCAATGAGTTTATAGCTGCTTTGCCTCAATTCCTGCATACTCCCTCATGCTATGTAACTTCAGTTTCCAAATAAACTATTTCATAGAACACCCTAAATCGCTAATTGCCTTATAAAAAACTGTCGAAATGATTGATACCATCCAAACCTTTGAAAATAAATCATTAGGTAATGAGCCATAACAGCGCAAATAATCCCTAGTAGTACATCGATGACATAATGATGCTGAGAGTACACCGCAGCAAACCATACACCAAAACCCCATATGACAAAGATCCCACCCAATACATACTGTCGCTGCCTAAATGTCATTAAAAAACACAATGCGGGATAAGCAGAATGTAATGACGGTATCGCACAAAAAACATTGCCGTTCTTGGCGTAAATGCCATTAAAAATAGGCACTCCTACAATGCGATCAAAATCCGCCAACAACCCCTCACTGCCCGGCACAGTAAAGTCTGTACCTACTCCATATTCTATATAATACCATGGAGGCGCAGCCGGATATAAGTAGTATAACACAAACCCGATAATACAGGCCAACAAAAATCCATAGCTGAAATCCACCATCCTCCTAGCATCAGTATATCTGAGATAAATGGCATATGCCATCGGTGCCGGCATCCACAAAAGATAGGAAACCCCGGCAATAACCGATAAAATATCACTCGTCCTTGTTGTAAACCATTCACTCAATACTACCTTCTCATCCCCGTCCCAGACCCCAAACCAAGATAGCTCCCATTGATAGGGTTCGAGAATATGAACTGTATTGAACATATAGTTGGGAAATAATCTCAGCGTATCATATAGAATCCAAAAAATGGCAAAGCCCGACAAAGTCAAAACTATCTTATACGTCTCCTTATGCATTATGAGTAATCCTACAACTAGCCCTAACATGACCCAATGATCAGATCTCCAACCTACAAATCCAGCGATCAGAATCACATATACAATGGCAAACACCAATGCGATAGTAAATCTTAATTTAAGGCTCGCGCTCATGTCTTTATTTCTCAGTCTAAACTATCTTTTAATAGGGCCACAATAATGTCTCTCAAAGACGTGGAAGCAAATAATATGAACTGCTTAATACATATCACTATAAACTGTTCTGATGAATTATTTTTTGATTGACAAAATAAACCCGATCCTATAAACAATGATTTAGGTGTTCGATTGCTTTAACATATTGGATGCGTACCACATCCGCCTCAATGCGGTAATATTGGTTGTGATCGCAAGAAACAAAAACCCCAATGCAAATATATCAATACCCATCCATTCAACAGTAAAGTATGCTTTACTCCGAGTATAAATCACACCCCATATAATCGCCCATAAGACAATAAAAACAATCCGCTCCGGACGCTGCATAAGACCCATGTCACAATCCACCCCAAATGCCTCAGCCCTTGATCTGTTATAACTGACCATAACCGATCCCATCAAAGCAACAATACTAAATATCACACCCTCTATGTGATCAAAGCGATAGAAATACAAAATGATACCGAGAAACATTATGAATTCGCTATATCGGTCTACAACGGAATCAAAATAGGCTCCAAAGCGAGACTTCAGATCGTACAGCCTAGCAAGACGACCATCCAATGTGTCCATTAATCCACCAACACCTAATAGGAGACCAAAACCAATCAAATTGTCTCCGTAACTCATACCCGCACAATCTCCATAATTGAGAAGATGCATAATGGCGAGTATGTTTAAAGCAAAGCCTAAGAATGTAATATGGTTCGGTTTGATCCCCATGGCCTTGATTCCATGTACCAATGGGTCAAACAAAAAATATAAAACCTTACGACCTAGTTCTTTATAGTCCATACAGAGGCGCAAGATATGAATATTGCCCTTGTAGAGCACTTTATCAGCTAGCAAATCAATCAATAAAATTGATCTTATATTATGCTTAACGTAGAGTAAGTATTAACTTTAGTGCAGCAGAATAAAATCTCAATAAATGGAAGCTTATGCCGCTGTACTCGCTTACGCAATCCCTAGTTTTGTGTTGCTGATATTGATCGAATACGCCTTTAGTTTAAAAATGAATCTCCAGATCGCCAACTCTATGGACACCATATCGAGCCTCAGTTCTGGCGTAACCAACACCTTGAAAGAATTAATGGGTCTCACATTGGTCA
>JAJRXG010000316.1 GCA_024276375.1 Bacteroidota bacterium
GGTGGTGTTGGTTCGAGATTTTGGCCGGCAAGTAGAGCGTATCTCCCCAAACAATTTCTGGATATTACAGGAGCGGGGACGTCGCTGCTTCAGCAGACGGTCCTGCGGGCACGGGATGTTGTACCTGTCTCCAATATTATTATTGTTTCCAACGGACAATATCGAGACTTGATACTAGAACAACTTCCGATGTTAGACCCTGGTCAATTGTTATTGGAGCCCTCGCGCAACAATACTGCACCGAGTGTTGCTTATACTGCCTTGCATCTGAAGGCATTGTGCCCGGAAGCTGTATTTGCCATGTTGCCTGCGGATCATGTAATACAGAAACAAAATGTTTTTGCCTCCTGTTTGCAGCGAGCTTTTACTTATGCCAGGGATACGGCTTCGATTGTAACAATGGGTATTACTCCCAGCCGACCGGATACGGGATATGGATATATCAACTATGACTTGCGTCCCAATATGGAGGGAGTCCATAAGGTACATAGTTTTAAGGAGAAGCCAAATGAGATCACCGCCAGATCATATATAGCATCGGGAGAGTATCTCTGGAACGCTGGGATATTTATATGGTCGGTAGGGACAATTTTGAGTGTTTTTGAACAATTGGCACCGGATGTACTCCGTGTGTTGCAAGAGAATGTGAATATGTTTGGCACCCCCCATGAACAAGCATACATCGATCAAGTATATCCCAAAACGCCCAACATATCCGTGGACTATGCCATTTTGGAAAAGTCAGAAAACATATTTACAATCCCTGTAGATTTGGGATGGTCGGATCTCGGCACATGGGATAGTCTGTACTCATATTTGGACAAGGATATCAACAACAACGTTGTCTTGGTCAAACACAAACAACTCATAGACATGGAGGGCAATCTGATTCGCAGCTCCAACCCGGACAAGATGGTTGTTGCCAAGGGGCTCAAAGACTATATTATCATCGATGATGACAATGTGCTTTTGTTGTTTCCCCGAGCAGAGGAACAAAGTATTAAAGCGATCCGCAATGCGATTAAAGACGCTCAATTTTTATAGTATGCAAAGTCTCCGGCTATGAACAAGGTGCAACATATCGCATTTGTATCCAACACTTCGTGGAGTATGTATAACTTTCGGTTGGGTGTGCTGCGCAGTATCCGGCGCATGGGTCATCAAGTCTATGTGATCGCTCCCAAGGACAACTATACGGACAAGTTAGTAGCGGAAAAAATAAGATTTATTGACATTGCAATTGAGAAATACGGAACGAGCCCATCTAGTGACCTCCGCTTTATTCAGCGGTTGTGGAAGATTTACAAATCTCATTCGTTTGATTATATATTTCACTATACTATAAAGCCCAATATATACGGTAGCATCATCGCCAAGAGATTGGGGATTCGATCGATATCGATAACTACGGGATTGGGGCGCACCTTTACTTTTGAGTACTGGACGACCCAAAAGATCATCAATCTATTGTACCGCAGAGCAGCAAGAGACTGTGATCAGATGTGGATGCTGAACACCCCAGATCGAGAACGCATGATTGCAGAGGGTATCGTAGAAGCCCATCGGACTTATATATTGCCATCCGAAGGGATCAACACACGGCGATTCAGACCGTCTTTTAAGGACAACAGTCAGAAGATAGTCAGATTTTTATTTGCCGGAAGGCTATTGAAAGATAAGGGTATTATACATTTTATCGAAGCCGCACGAGCTATCAAGAAAAACAAGCATCATATAAAATTTGAAGTTTTGGGATTTATAGATCCTAAGAATCCCAATAGTATCACCCATCAACAGATCAATCAATGGCAATCCGATGACATTATAAAATACTTGGGATCAACTGAAGATGTTCGTCCGTATATAGATCGGGCAGATTGCGTGGTATTTCCGTCCTTTTATCAAGAAGGCATATCACGGATATTGCTTGAAGCTGCCAGTATGGCCACACCGATTATAACAACCGATCATGTGGGTTGCCGAGATGTTGTCATCGATGGTCACAATGGGTATCTGTGCTTGACGCGTAATACTGATGACTTGATTGACAAAATCAACCGTTTCTTATCCCTGGATCGAACCGCCAAAATCCAAATGGGTCTCAATGGCAGGGCTTTGGTAAAAGAAAAATACGACGAAGAAAAAATAATAGAAGTTTATAGAAACGTAATAGAACATGGATTGCTACCCGGCAACAATGATATCCGATCAGATAGGAGCTGTCGGGATATCACGATGCTATCATAATGAATGAACTGTATGGATGTTGTCATAAGTGAAGTGATACAGTATTGTCGAACTATAGATCCACTGGAACTTGCCGGTTTATTGTTTGGAATATTGGCGGTTGTTTTTTTAATAAAAGAACATATACTTACTTGGCCTAGTGGTATCGTTTATGTTTTGATTTCTTTTATAATTTTTTGGCGGGAGCAACTATATGGTGATTTTCTTTTGCATATTGTATTTCTAGTACTCAATATATATGGATGGATTCTGTGGTCTGGGCATCGGGAGGAGGATACCTCCATACTGTCTATTAGAAAACTCTCCGGCAGGAGATTTGTCATACTCTTTTTGATTTCGGCACTTGGCATTGTAGTATTTGCTCAGTTTTTGATTTACATACCCTCTATGATTGAGGGCATGTCACCATCTTCTCTTCCATATTGGGACAGCACGACATCCGTGCTAAGTGTTACAGGGATGTGGCTCACTGCCAAGAAATACATTGACAATTGGTATTATTGGTTTTTGGTAGATATCCTGGCGACTGGAATATATATTTATAAAGGCATTCATTTTTATGCCTTGCTTTACTTTATATACATCGGGCTTGCGATCATGGGCTACATAGCGTGGAAAAAATCCATGGATCAAGATTTGATTGTCCTCCATGATTAAAATTATAGTTACAGGAGCAGAATGCAGCGGCAAAAGTACGCTCGCAAAGACAATAGCAAATCGCTATGACATCCCTCTATTGTCTGAATATGCCCGTACATATCTGTCTTCTATCAATCGATCTTATAAGTATGAAGACATAGAAAGTATCGCTAGAGAACATCAATCTCAAGAATTGCCATTGTTGAAGGCTGGACATAAGGCCATCGTATATGACACTTCATACTTAGTGCTCAAAATATGGAGTGAGTATAAATATGGTCAATGCTGTACCTTCATACAACAAGCTTTTCGATCACAGCATACAGATCTCTATATCCTCCCGGATTGCAATATCCCATACGAATACGATCCACTACGCGAACACCCACAGCATCGCGACATCTTGTATCATCTGTATCTGGATACGCTGACGCAACTCAAGTTGCCATATATCCAAGTATCAGGATCAACAGAAGAGCGCATGTTGATAATTAAAAAATCACTTGATCCTTGGCTTAGTCAATAATCTTGTCTAACATTGTATTGTTATTTAAAATAAAAAGGGGTGCCTTAACGTGATCACTTCACGATGAAATACAGGCTGAGATTATACCCATATAACCTGATCCGGATAATGCCGGCGTAGGGATATTGATTTAGTCTTTAACGTGTGTTGTTCATGTGGTCATGCCTTTTATTGGGATTATTATACCTCTTAAAAGGAAAATGTCATGCCATACAGACACGTCCATATCCTCCTATTATCTTTACTATTGTGCGCAACTACTGGTTATGGTCAAAGCACCGAAGAAGCCCACCATGCCCCCAATCGTATAGATACTATAGATCTTGAAAATATCGTCATCGCCTCTACCCGTGCTTTAGACCAAGACCCTGTCACCATCCAGAATATAGAAATAAAAGACATAGAAAACATTTATATCGGACAAGACCCTGCAGTCCTATTGTCTCAATTGTCTCCTTCAATCATCTCGTATTCTGATGCCGGAACAGACATCGGCAATTATGCCCAATTCAGGATGCGTGGGATGTCACAATCTCGTATCAATATCACATTGAATGGTGTTCCACTCAATGACATGATTGACCACGGAGTATATTTTTCTAATTTTTCGGACTTTGGCAATAGCGTTCAAAGTATACAAATACAACGTGGCACTGGAACATCCAACAACGGTGTTTCATCATACGGAGGGTCGATTAACTTTGAGTCGAGCAATCTATTTGTTCCCGCTCCCAGTGCAGAATTGCAATTGACGACGGGATCCTTTGGTACGCTCCGAGCCTCCGGGGAGTTATTTACAGGTACTCTGAAGAACAATACTGCATTTTATTCGAGATATACACGGACTGCCACCCAAGGTTATAAAGATCACTCTGCTTCCGATGCCGCTTC
The DNA here is from genome assembly GCA_024276375.1 of Bacteroidota bacterium. Classification (GTDB taxonomy): domain Bacteria; phylum Bacteroidota; class Bacteroidia; order Chitinophagales; family Saprospiraceae; genus JAJRXG01. The sequence continues at coordinate 4,304 of JAJRXG010000316.1, forward strand.
TTTCTTTTTTTCAGGCGGATACCTTGGGGATACAGATATGTTTAAAATAACGGCATTTGCCGGAAAGACGCAAAATGACCAATCCTATCTCCCCGTCTTGCGTTCCAGTATAGATATCAACCCGAAGATCAATTATAATTATCCCAATGACACGGATGATTTTGAACAAGATATGGTACAGCTGCAATACAGCAGAATCAATTCTGAACTGGTGACTACAAACTATACACTGTACTATGCCGGGGCGCGAGGTGTCTTCCCGTTTAGCATAGATTACGCCACACAATATATGTTTGGCATCAATAACAATCGGTATGGTTTTATAAGTCATATCACAATGGAGCCAAGTGGCTGGAACATAAAGTCCGGATTACATGGCTATACCATGCGACGCATAAATACAGAATATCTCGCACCTTCTGTAAGCAATCCGTATCTCAAAGAATGGACTGATAAGATAGAAGGAAGTTGGTATTTTAAAATCAATCGCTCGATCAACAATTGGAACATCTATGGAGATGGTCAACTGCGGTATGTAAATATGTCATTCTATCCGGATCCTACAATAGGCACAGGCCTTACTCATGAAAGAGACTGGCTCTTTCTTAATGCCACAACAGGCATCAAATATCACTATAGCAGAAGTGGTTTCTTATACTTCTCGTTTGGTAGAACGGGTCGTGAGCCAACGCGTTCAGATATTTTTGGAGGAACAGAGGAAGAAGTTCTAAACAATACTGTACAACAGGAATATGTCAATGACCTAGAGATAGGCTGGCAAGCCACCAGAAGTAAAGCTCAAATCAAAACCAATATATTCTTAATGTCCTTTGAAAATGAAATATCCAAAATCGGTGCCCTTCAAGAAAGGTCGTATATGGAAGTCACCCAAAACGTAAAGCAAAGCATACGGTATGGTGTCGAAATACAAGGAAAATATACTTTGTCCAAACTTTCTAATGTTAATTTCAATTTGGCATATCTCAAAACCAATGTCAAGGAATATACCAATAGCGATGCTACTTACAACAACGTAGAACAGATTTTTTCACCTCATTGGAATATCACAACAATGTATGAGCAGAAAATCGGTCAAAAATTAAATCTTCAGATTTCGAGTAGATACAATAGTCGCTCTTATATGGAGCTGTCCAATGATCCATCCTTCTTGCTCCCTTCCTATATAATATTCAACGGCCAAATAGGCTATCAGTATAATCAACGAGCCCATATCAGTCTATCTATCAATAATATAACCAATCAACTCTATTACACGGATGGTGCTCCTGTGGATTTGGATTATGATGGTATTGTAGAAGGGCCAGGTTACAGAGTACAGCCTCCACGGAATGTCTATCTTGTATTTAAAATAAATTTATAGCCTATGATATAATAATACTTGGTGACCTAGTGATTCAGATTGGGTGAAAGAATATACAGGTAGTCATTGTTGACACTTATAAGATATCCATCTTCTTGAAAAGGTATAATACTACGAGTGTCTAAACCACAAGGCAGCGGGAGGAAACTAAAGCTCTCAAATCTCTGAGTGGTGGGGTTATAATTGCTAAGTACACCTCCGGAGTTTGAACTTTGAATGCCCAATTCGGCATTAAGTCCATGATTATTGCCTACAAATAACACTTCGTATCCATCGTCTCCAGCAACAACTACCATATCTTGGATGCAACTCAACTGTGCTTCATTGGGCAATGGGGAGGCTGAAAATCCATTGGAATCATTGATAAATAAGGCGGATGCTAACATTTCAATTTTCTTGGTCTCTAAGATATCTTTCTTTTTGATACCAAACAAATCTTCAATAGACGATACAGATTTAAACGAATCATATGATGGGAATTTTTTCTTTATCATCGGTATTTGACTAACGAGAATATCTCTAGATGCAAAAGGTATATACTTGTCAAAATAATTGTAAAAAATAATTGGGTCTAATTGGCCATTGGCATCAAAGTCGTGTAAGTACATCCACACAGGTTGATCGGAGCTAGCATTCCACTTTAGATTATATCCGGCATTGCCACCCAAAATATCATAATCTCCATCCCGATCAATATCAACAATATCAATTGATCTCCATAGTCCGGCAGTATGATCCAACTTTAACTGTTGTGTGATATTAGCAAATGTACCATCCGTGTTATTCTTAAAAACCGTGATCGGCATCCATTCACCAGCTACTATTAAATCCAAATGTCCATCATCATCAATATCAGCCCACTTGCTATCTGTAAGCATTCCTATACGCTCTTTTAAAATCAACTCAAATCCCCGGGCTTGATTGTTGCGAAGCAAGAAGCTATAAGGAGACAACCCATAAGATCCCGGAATAGAACGACCTCCAATAAAGATATCATCATAGCCATCATTGTCATAATCCGCAATACTCACTGTCCCTCCATTGGTGTGAGGAAAGGAAAAGGGGCTTCGAACAAATCGACCATAACCATCATTGAGATACAATCGATCCTCAAGGAAAGGATCCATTTCCTTTTTATCATTGCCCCCGCTTACAACGTAAATATCAAGATCACCATCACGGTCAAAATCAAAAGCTGCTGCATCAACATCTTCATAATTTACATCCTTGCGAAATGCCGGATTTTCAACTAAAGAATAGGACCCGTTAGTTTCTCCTATATATAATTTAGAAAATTGGAAGGTCGCACCACCAAAAAATATATCCTTTATGCCATCACCATTAAAATCTCGATGCAATATCGCAGGACCCTCTCGTGACAGTTGTTCAGGTATCAACACCTCTTGGTTACTATCAGAAAAATCATTTTCTTCGTGCTTAATTCCCAGTACATTCAATATATAAGAAGGTGAGTCTTCCGGAAGGATGGAGCCACTCTCCTTCAGATTGCTCTGTCGCTTTATGACAATGTGCTTATCTATTGACACATCGGTAGTAGATTGCTTGAGTCCATCCGGCCAAACGACGACTAAAGAATCTATAGCTACAATATCTCCCAAGCCAAAATGTAACAAGGCTGTTGAGGAAGATTGAAACCCTCGCGTTGTGGTGAGCTCTCGCATAACTACATCATTATCTTTATAGACATATACTCGTGAACCTTTTACAATCGAAGTATCCGTAGAGCCCTCAAGTTCAACAGATATATAATGACCCCCATCAGGGTTCAAGTTTTCCATCAAAAAAGCATCGCCATTAATATTGTTTATGATTAGATCCAAATCTCCATCGCGATCTAAATCACCATATGCAGCCCCGTTTGAAAACGATGGTATCCCCTCCATACTCATCTCAAATCCGTCATATATCTGACCCGAACTATTGGTCAGTAACATATTACTTATAGGTTGAGATGGCATTTGAGCGATCATCTCCTTTCTAATTCTATCCTCATCAGCAACACTTGCCCCACCAAAATCCACATTTTTTATATAGTTTATATAATCCAAATCATTGGGTCTCTTGACAATGCCATTGGTTATAAATATATCACTGAAACCGCTATTTGTAAAATCAGCCAGCAGAACAGACCAACTCCAATCACTGGCATATGTATCCGTTAACAATGCAATATCCCCAAAGCCTCGATTGCCGTAGTTCATTAAAAAATGATTGCGTGCATATTGGTTTTCAAAACCAAGTTCTTTCTTAATTTTATGAATCTGATCCCTTTCCTCACCGGCAGATTTGAGCAATATCTGACCATCTCTTGGCAACATATCGGTCGTAAACAAGTCCATACGCCCATCATTGTTCATATCTGCTACATCAACTCCCATAGTGAATTTGGATGTATGGGTGGTTCGTTGAGCTATGGACTCAGTAAATGTCTTGTCGCCATTATTTAAATACAGGTAATCATTCTCATGAAAATCATTGCCCACATAAATGTCAATAAGGCCGTCATTATTTAAATCCGCTGTAACCAAAGCTAACCCATATCCTAAAGCGCTACTATATATGCCCGCCTCCTTGGTAACATTGACAAATATACCCTCATAATCATTCAATCTATTCTCAAATAATTGATCCCCAAACAATGAATCCATCCTATTGCGCTTATCAATACTTCCATAACTCGAGATAGTATGTATAGAATGATTGGCAAGATAAAGATCTAAATCTCCATCCTTGTCATAGTCAAAAAATGAAGCATGCGTAGAAAATCCTGAAAAATCCAGTCCAAACTCCTGAGACCGCTCCTCAAAAATGCCATTGCCATCATTTATATACAATAGGTTATGAGAGTACTTAGAATTAAAGTCTATAAGCTTGCATACATATATATCTTTGTACCCATCTCCATTTACATCATCTATAACAACTCCTGTTGACCAAGTGCTGTCTATAATCAGGCCTGCACTTTCTGATACATCTTCAAATTTTAAATTGCCTCGATTCATAAACAACCGATCCGACGATTGATTTGCCGTTAGATATACATCCTCCAAACCATCTCCATTTAAATCTCCAATTGCCACACCTCCTCCATTATAATAATAGAGATACTCTATTATATTTAAGTCAGGTGTATAAGTTAATCGATTATTAAAATGTAATCCAGACACATCGGAAGTTACAAAATTGAACAACTCATTGGCGCTCGAGTCCTTCTTACTTTCTGTACAGGATGTAATGACTAGCAATAAAACTGTGCAATACTTTAACATACCTGTCATTTTAGCAACTTAAAGGCATAAACACTATCTCTATTTAGAAAAACCAATAGCTCATCCACAACAAAATGGATATCTCTAACTTCCCCTTCTACTTCAAATCCACTATCCCCAGAACTATACTCAAATGATCCATCACCCATATGTTCTAAATACACTCCATGAGATGCATCATATATTCCTACTTCAGGTTTTACATTATATAGATTGCCACCCATAACAATATCAACATCACCATCATTGTCAAAATCTCCGGTTTCAATAGCATACACAGGACTAAACTGGACTTCTATTGGTAGCACTACTTTATCAAATTTTATATTGCCACGATTCATTAATACTACAGTTCTTAACTCATTGACCTCCAATACATGAGCATCTTCAAGTTGTTGATTCGTAAACATTTTAGTCAGATCTGCATCTTTAAAAGATGCATAATCGGGAAATATCTTCTTCAGATTCTTAAGCTGCTCTATTAAGTTATGCCGCAAAGCATAGGGATAATACTTTCCATCATCAGCTTTAAAAGTCAAAATACCTTCATGAAATCCATTATTGTCAAAATCACTGTAATACATTCTAATCGGCCGATCCACAGATGCTCTAAAAGGGCTATTCAGACCATGGTTTCCTACAATGATATCCATGTATCCATCTTGATCAAGATCGACAAGTTGTATAGATTTCCACCATCCCTTCATTTTACTTTCAGGAGTATTTATAGACCTTACCAATGTCCCTTGAGTATTGATAAAAATCTCAATACCCATAAACTCACCGACCAATATTAAATCATCATCCCCATCGCCATCAATATCACCAAAAACACCATCAGTAACCATACCGATATCTATAAGCTCCGGCGCTACTGTTGAGGTCACATCTGTAAAAGAGCCCTCGCCATTATTTGCCAAAATAAATCCAGAACAAGATGCTCCAAATTCTCCAATTTTAATGCGTTCGCCAACAAACAA
>JAJRXG010000317.1 GCA_024276375.1 Bacteroidota bacterium
GTCAAACCTCCGGAATGTTATCAACATTCTATGTTAAAAAGGGGGGTCAAACCTCCGGAACGATGGGGTCAGACCAAATCGGATTGGGGGGGTCAAACCGATCGGAATATGCATTATTATATATTGTATCGCAAAACATGGGAGCACAATTAGACAACGCATTGATTATCATTGATTTGAGCATTGAAGGTTTCATACAATAGTAATAATCATGAGACATAAAGAAGCCTAAGCAACTTACTCAACAATCTGTCTTCAAAAACGAATCATTGTCGAGTCCTTAATCTTCTGATATATCCGGCAAAATTGCGACGTTTGCAATATCATAAAACCAACCTGTGACGCATCGAAGACCGAATAAGGTATCGCCAAGAATCGTATGGAGCATCAGTCAGTACCTCGATACAGGTATCTACTTACCCAAGGCATACGTAGTAGCAACAGACCATGATGGAGTATTCACCTTTGTCCAACATAAAGCCAGCCCTCAATGGGTAAGTACCCTCACCCCGGAGCATCCGAATATCTATCTCCAACTGCTCCAAATCATAGACTTACTTACCCCCGAAAAGATAGCCACACGCTTCCATAAAGGACGTAGCAAGGCAAAACCACTCGTACAAATCTTGCAAGACAAATTAATCAGCAAGTCTATCCGTTCATATATTGATGGCAGACTTCAAGGGTTCTACCAGCACATACACGAGCTCCATCTTCCTCTTGGTATCGACATCGTTCACAAATCAATCGTATATCCAAACATTGTAACAACGCAAGGAAAGTCCGCCGTCCCCCTACTACACTTTACCAAGTCTTCACAAGGCATCACTTATACATTGAGACTTCAATTAGGGGATACAGTTGAAAGGATCTCCCGACTTCAAGCGATAGCATTGTGCAATAAGCCCGCCTTTATCATAGCCAACAATGCTCTTGTTAAAGTAGCGGAGATAAACGGCAATATGATAAAGCCATTCATAAACAAAGATGAAGTTTTTATTCCCCAAAAACTGGTCGCCGATTACTTCAAAAAATTTATTCTCCGAGTATCTATACATACCGAGATACAAGCAGATGGATTTGAACTGAAGGTATATGACACATTGGATGCGGTTTGGTTGATACCCAGAAAAGATCTATTTACAGATCTCTGGGTTATAGCTATTTACATGGATTACAAGGGCAATCGATTCTTCTGGAATGATCGCCAAACCTCCAAAACAAGCCTCAATGTCAAAGATGATGAACTAAGCGTATTTAAAATAAAGCGTAACAAAAAAGCTGAAGAAGCCATGCTCCAAAAGTTCAGAAACAGCGGTTTTTCAATGTCCGACAATGCTTCTTCTTGGACAATCCAAGGATCAGAACATGAATTACTATATCATCTATCTGAGCAGCGATCGCAATTAGAAAAACTCGGATTCTCTATCGAAGAACCCTTCCTTGACAGTAAGCCACTCCTATGGCAACGACCTGTCGTAGAAATAGACTCTAAACAAGAAAAAGATTGGTTGGATATTTATGCTCTCGTCAAAATCGGTGATTATTCCTTCCCATTTATTCATTTAAAAGAACACATACTAGACAAAAACCCCAAATACCTCCTGCCCGATGGTCGCTTGTTTATGATTCCCCTAGAATGGATGACACGCTATCAAGAATTAATGCAACTAGGTACTAAGAACAATACCCATATACAATTGGTCAAAAGCCAATATACCATACTCCAATCCCTTCAAGTTGCTCCTCTTCTTGTTTCAAATACAGATACCCCAAAGCATAAAAAATGGCGTCCTTCTCCACTCTTAAAAGCCCAACTAAGATCTTATCAAAAAAAAGGCGTGCAATGGCTCGTACAACTATACCATCAAGGCTTGGGAGCATGCCTTGCCGATGATATGGGATTGGGCAAGACGGTACAGACCATAGCAGTTCTGCTATATGCCCTAGAACAAAAAAAAGAGAACAATCTTCCCCAATCAACTTCATCCGGAGGACAGTTAAGCTTGTTTGAAACCGACGACCCATCACACCCCAAGCTCCAAGCCCTCATTGTTGTACCCGCTTCCCTGTCCTACAACTGGCAATACGAACTATCTAAGTTTGCCCCTTCCCTATCTACATACCGCCATATCGGAGCTAAGCGTCATCGCACCAGAGCGCTGTTAGTCAAGTATGATATCACAATCACTACATACCAAACAGCTCTCCGAGATGAAAGCCTCTTAAGTGAGATAGACTGGACATATATAGTACTTGACGAGAGTCAGTATATCAAAAACCACAAGAGTAAAGTATTCAGATCCCTTTCAAAGATGGATGCTGCTCACAAAATATCGTTGAGCGGTACACCTATAGAAAACTCGCTTTCGGATCTATGGGCACAAATGCAATTTATAAATCCCAACCTACTCGGCACACACACTTCCTTCAAAAAGGACTTCATCGTACCGATCCAAAAATATAATGACCAAAAGAAAAAAGATCAACTTCGCAAACTTGTGCGGCCATTTTTATTGCGTCGTACTAAGGAGGCTGTAGCCAAAGATCTACCTGCTTTGACAACACGCATCGTATATACAGAGATGACGCCCAAACAAAAATCTCTCTATGACAAGGAGAAATCTGCAGCGCGAAATCACCTCCTCAATATCGTAGATCCCCATGCTGGCAATTATACTTTTATTGTCCTTCAGACACTTACCAAACTTCGCCAAATCGCCAATCATCCCGCCATGGTACATCATAATACTACCGCCTCAAGTGGCAAAGTACGAGACGTACTCGAACAACTCAATATCCTAGCGCAATCCGGACACAAGACCCTACTCTTTAGTGCATTTGTCAAACACTTAGAGTATTACAAGCAAGCCCTTGAAGATATGGGACGTTCGTATTCGATGCTTACAGGTGACCTTTCCGCCGCCCAACGACAACTGGAGATAGAAGCCTTTCAAAAAGAAAAAAAACGATCTGCATTTCTGATCTCCCTAGGAGCCGGTGCAACGGGACTCAATCTTACTGCAGCAGAATATGTATTTATTCTCGACCCTTGGTGGAATCCTGCCAAGGAGCAACAAGCCATCGCACGGGCACATCGCATAGGACAAACCAAACATGTCATTGCACTAAAATTTGTCGCACGAGGTACCATAGAGGAAAAAATAATCCAATTGCAAGAGAAAAAAGTAAAATTGAGTGAGGATATAATCGGCATCAACGAATCTCCTCAACTAACACCATCTGGAATCAAATTCTTGTTAGAGTAAGCGATGCTTTTACAACCATTCCATTTGAAGGGTCCGGAGAAGAGCCAGGCAGAAGGGGTCAGAGGCGCTCTTGTAGTCCAATCTTCTTTTTGATTACCTCTCCTACAGGCACGCCTTCAATCTTGCTTTCGAGCCAAGAGATGATATCGAGGTATAAGAAAGCCCGTCTTTCAAAGCGATCCCGTTCTATCTCTTCGAGAGTGGATTTGAGTTTTATAAATTCTTTTTTTAGATTGGATGCTTCTATTTTGGGAATTTTCCTTACAAAAGCAAGAATCACTTCTAGGGCTTTATCCAATTGTTTTATCTTAGAGAGATATCTATACGTAGATCTTATTTGATGATTGACGAGTAGTGTGTTGCCCAATTCAAAATGAGCAATCAGATTGAGTATGCGAGCAAAGCACTGGATATCTTCCCTAAAAGAGGGATATACTTGATTGGTAATCTTGTTCAGAAGTGTAATTGAACTATCCAAATCTCCATGACTAAAGTACATACTGGCGATCTTATAGTTGAACAATATGATTCGATTGAGATCCCAGTCAAAGGTATTTTCTGCAATGGCGATTTCTATCTCTTTAACATACTTCACACCCTCCTCAAAGTCTCCCGTTAAGAAGAATCTGTTGATGCCATGCGTGTACTCTATCAACTTGAAAGTACTCATCTGATCTCGATTCATCATAGGGGCGACATCCGTGCCAAGCGCTAAGAGTTCTGCATATACAGGCTGAAACTTATCATATCTCTGAGCCATGAATAAAGCATTCAGTACATTGTGTAGTCCCTTTATATACAATGTCATCTCCCGTGTCTTCCATCGGATATCATCATGAAACAAATCCAACCACCGTTGAGCGTACTTATAATTATTGGGGAAATCCTGAATCATATTGTAGTACCATACATGCGACTGATACAAGTATAACTTACCGTAAAAGTCAAGTGTACTGACATCTACTTCGGGCAGGTTGTTTTTAAAATAATTGGTAATAAAATCATAATCCCGCTCATCCTTAACATATCCATATTGTAAATATAGGCCATATAGTGAAAGGGACAAATTGGAAAGGCCGTGAGCGGTAGAGACGAGCCGCAAAGCTTCTTTAGACTGACTTTTTAGTTCTTTGGCTTTGGGGTACATAGAGCCCGTTATATACAGTCCCTCGATGTGTTTTTCGAGCTCGAGAATAGCGAGTATTGAATGTTGTCGCGCCGATTCATAGGCTATCTTCTTGGCTCGATCCAAGGTATCCAATGCCGCATTGTAGAGTCCCTTGGAATGCAATATGACAGCATAGTCTATCTGTTCGCGGATATAAATTGAGGTGAAGTTGCCTTTCTTTTGATGGCGCAAATTGGTCAAGAGTTGCTTGTATAGATTGGATTTTATATTGGAGAGCTGCTCCTTCTTGATACCGGGTATTTTACGCAGTATTGATGCTTCATCATATGTTTTAGATTTAGCGATAACTTCAAACAAATTAAAGAACAGCACCTCACCTACTTGATTATTCTTTTTAACCGAACGCCTAAAATGTCGCTTTTCAGCAGGGGTCATCCTACCGATGAGTTTCACCAAATGATCCGTTGAGCGTCGTGGCATTGTAAATAAAGTGTTCGTAAATATAAGATTATCAGTCTATTAGCAAATATCATGACTGATAACCCATTGTAAATGTATTTTTTTTTGATGCAATAAAATCAAGAATGGTAAACTACCTTAGTATGCAAGAACAAAAATAGCGCCATGGGCAAGCAAGAGATACAGATATTTGATACCACATTGAGAGACGGAGAACAAGTCCCGGGATGCAAATTGGATCGCGATCAAAAACTAAGATTGGCAGAACGCTTGGAGCAACTCGGTGTCAATGTCATTGAAGCTGGATTTCCGATCAGTAGTCCTGGCGATTTTGCAGCGGTGGCAGAGATCAGCAGCCTGATACAACACACAACAGTCTGTGGCCTGTCAAGAGCTGTCGAAGCCGATATCAAAGCTGCTGCCGAAGCATTAGCGACTGCTAAGTATCCCCGAATCCATACCGGGATAGGCACCTCTGATTCCCATATATATGACAAATTGCAAACAACGCGCGAAAAAATCATCGAACGTGCTGTTGGCGCTGTACGATACGCCAAATCATTTGTTGAAGATGTAGAATTTTATGCCGAAGATGCAGGACGCACGGACAACGCATTTTTAGCCACTGTATTAGAAAACGTTATTGCGGCAGGTGCCACAGTCGTCAATATTCCGGATACTACCGGCTATTGCCTCCCTGAAGAATATGGAGCAAAAATCAAGTATCTAGTCGAAAATGTCAAGGGCATCGACCGTGTTACCATCTCCTGTCATTGCCACAATGACTTGGGCCTCGCCACTGCCAACAGTATCGCAGGCATACAGAATGGAGCAACTCAAATCGAATGCACCATCAATGGAATTGGCGAAAGAGCAGGCAATACATCTCTTGAAGAAGTAGCTATGATTATAAAACATAGATTGGGAGATTTGTTTAAAACCAGTATCAATTCGCGTATGCTCAATCCGGTCAGCCGGGAAGTAGCACACGAGATGGGTATGGCCGTTCAAGCCAATAAAGCCATCGTGGGAGACAATGCCTTTGCACATTCCTCAGGGATACATCAAGATGGTGTCATCAAATGCAGAGCTACTTACGAAATCATCGATCCCCATGAAGTAGGCGTCGATAAATCCCTCATCGTACTAACAGCGCGCTCGGGTAGAGCAGCTCTGGCCTATCGCTATAAAGAGATCGGCATCAACCTCACCAAAAGAGAATTGGATAGTGCCTACAAAGAATTTATCGCACTTGCCGATGTCAAAAAAATAATAGATGACACAGATCTCCAGATGATCTGGAATAATATCACAGTAGCGGTCGCATAATTTCTCTATTTTTACGCTATGAAGTTAAAACCTTGTATTCAATTTCTGGGTAACTCATTCTACCATACCCTATCTAAACATTAACATACCGTATCTATATAACTTCTTTTAAATAAAATATTCCTCCCACCTTCAACTGTTGAACAAAGTTAAGGTGTCAAATTATAAAATTGAATGGGCAAAACACTATTTGATAAACTCTGGGATGCACATATCGTCCATACCGAATACGGCGTGGACATTCTTTACATCGACCAGCACTTCATACATGAAGTCACCAGTCCTCAGGCTTTTGATGGTCTTAGAGATAGAAATATTGAGGTTTTTAGACCACAGAAGACCTTAGCAACTCCCGATCACAATGTACCCACCATCAATCAACACTTACCTATCAAGGAGCCCTTATCTAGGGCACAAGTGCAAAAGCTCTATGAAAATTGCGCGCTATATCAAGTGCCGATTTACAAATTAGGGCATGAGAAGCATGGTATTGTACACATTATTGGACCCGAGAATGGAATCACCAAACCCGGCATGACCATCGTATGTGGAGATAGTCATACCTCTACACATGGAGCCTTCGGAAGTATCGCCTTTGGTATAGGAACAAGCCAAGTTGAACAGACTCTCGCTACGCAATGCTTAGTGATGACACGACCCAAGACCATGCGGATCACCATTGATGGCCATCTCAGCAAGGGCGTTTACAGCAAGGATATCATACTTCACATCATTTCCAAATTGACAGCGGCAGGTGGAACAGGGTATTTTATCGAGTACGCCGGAAGTGCCATTGAGGAATTATCGATGGAAGCGCGAATGACCATTTGCAATATGACGATAGAGATGGGCGCGCGGGGAGGTATGATTGCACCTGATCAGACGACATTTGATTATATCTCCGGTAGGAGTCAAGCTCCAAATGATGAGCTGTGGGATCAGGCTATAGCTTATTGGAAAACACTGGTATCAGATTCGGACGCCATTTTTGATCGAGAAGAGTTTTTTGACGCCAAGGACATTAGTCCGATGGTGACCTATGGCACAAATCCCGGCATGGGCATGGGCATCGGTGATCGCATTCCTCCATCACATGAGGTCTCAAATGTTGAAAAATCCTTAAAGTATATGGATTTTCATGCAGGAGACAGTCTGAAGGGCAAGAAGATCCAGCATGTATTTATCGGAAGTTGTACCAATGGTCGTATTGAGGATTTGAGATTGGTAGCCGACTATGTAAGAGGAAAGAAAAGAGCCAATCATGTACAAGTCATGATCGTCCCGGGATCCAAACAAGTTGAACAGCAGGCGATACAAGAAGGACTAGACAAGGTATTTGAAGCAGCGGGATTTCAATTGCGCGAACCCGGTTGTTCTGCCTGTCTCGGCATGAATGAGGACAAAGTACCCAAAGGCGAATATTGTATATCTACAAGCAATCGTAACTTTGAAGGACGTCAAGGACCCGGTGCTCGTACGATTCTTGCCAGTCCCATGATGGCAGCTGCCGCAGCTATTGCCGGAGAGATCGTCGATGTAAGACAACAATTATTGGCGCAACACAAGTAAGCCACAACTCATATCCCATCATCACAACAACTAGAGCAAACTTTCAATGAAAAGCATTTTACAAAAAAAAACAACAACTACTACAGAGATATGGCACACCTTATGGCAATGGAGTCAAATCAAAACCAGTTGATAGATCATACTTGCTGAAATAGGCAAAAAAAATATAGTCAATAAAAAAGAGATTATGCAAAAATTCACTAAGGTCATTTCTACAGCTGTACCGATTCCTATTGAAGAGATTGATACAGATCAGATCATTCCGGCGCGATTTCTGAAAGCCTTGACGCGAGAAGGATTTGGCGCGAATCTGTTCAGAGACTGGCGGTATGACCATCAGGACAAGCCCATACCTGACTTTGTGTTGAACAACGACACCTATGGAGGGAGTATCTTGGTGGCAGGCAACAACTTCGGATGTGGATCCAGCCGCGAGCATGCTGCATGGGCGATCGGAGATTATGGCTTCAAAGTAGTGGTGAGTAGTTTCTTTGCCGATATCTTCAAAGCCAATGCTCTGAACAATGGTATCCTCCCTGTCCAGATTGGACAAGATGAATTGCGACAAGTATTTGAAGCTATCGAAAAAAATGCCGCAGAGATTTTTGAAGTAGATTTGGAACAACAGACTTTTACGATCGTCTCTTCCGGTGCTGCATTCCAATTTGAAATCGGAGCATACAAAAAAATGTGCCTGTCCAAGGGATATGATGATATTGATTTTCTGTTAAGCAATGTAGATCGCATCATTGCATTTGAATCAAAACAAGAAATATACTAAGCAAAAAAGCCATGAAAAAATTAAAAAAAATAGCTGTATTGGCGGGTGATGGTATCGGTACTGAGGTGATGGCTCAAGGTATTAAAGCACTCAGAGCGATCGAAGAGAAGTACCAATACAATTTCACCTTGGAAGAAGGCCTCATGGGTGGTATAGCCATCGACAAAACCGGCAATCCCCTCCCCCAAGAAACGCTTGATCTGGCGATGGCCGCAGATGCCGTATTGCTCGGAGCAATCGGAACTCCCAAATACGCCGACCCCACCCTCAAGGTGCGACCCGAGCAGGGGTTGTTGGGTCTTCGCAAAGCCCTCGGCCTGTATGCCAATATCAGACCCATCAAGGCATATGATAAACTCGTCGGTCTGTCTCCCATTAAAAACGATCGGATTCAAGGAGCGGATTTTATCATCTATCGAGAGTTGATCGGTGGTGTTTATTTTGGAGAGAGTGGTCGCAACAAAGACAATACCATGGCCTATGATACCATGACTTATCACCGCCATGAGATAGAACGCATCGCTCATGAAGCATTTAAAACTGCCATGCATCGTAAACGACAACTCTGTCTCGTCGATAAGGCCAATGTACTTGAATCTTCCAGGTTTTGGCGTGAGACCGTGGATATTATAGCACGGCAGTATCCCAAAGTTAAATTATCATATCTCTATATTGACAATGCTACGATGCAGATGATACTCAATCCTACGGGGTTTGATGTCATTCTTACGGCCAATCTATTTGGGGATATCCTCTCAGATGAAGCCAGTGTCATCGGTGGTTCTCTGGGATTATTGCCCAGTGCATCGATAGGAGATCAACATTGTCTGTTTGAACCTGTCCATGGCTCATTTCCGGAAGGGGCAGGAAAAGACATCGCCAATCCAACAGCAATGATACTATCTGTCGCTATGATGTTAGATCACTTCGGTCTGCACCGAGAAGCAAGAGATATCGACCATGCCATAGATACGTGTATGGCCAAGAGCATCATGACTTCTGACTTGGGGCCCGAGGTAAGTTATAGTTGTTCTCAATTTGGCGATATTGTTGAAGCACTCATCCTCGGAGAAGAAATAAAAATCAAAAGCTTGGAGCAAGCCAACGCAAGTATCATCTAACAAGTCATATGCAATAAGACATCTCTCAACAGAGCATAAAAAACTCAACTTTGATCAATATTAAGCCATCATTGTAATGAAACTCAACAAGTACAGTAAGGTCATCACTCAAGACGAATCCCAACCCGGAGCGCAAGCGATGTTGTATGCCATCGGTATGGATGATGAGGATCTGCAGAAAGCCCAAGTAGGTGTCGTCAGTACCGGTTGGGAAGGCAATCCTTGCAACATGCATCTCAATGATCTGGCTGTCGATATACGCCAAGCGATTGACATAGAGCCGGATCTCAAAGGCTTGATTTTTCACACCATAGGCGTCAGCGATGGGATGTCGATGGGTACGGACGGCATGCGCTATTCACTCCCCTCAAGAGATATTATAGCAGATTCTATTGAGACTGTAGCATCCGCGCAGTGGTACGATGGCCTTGTAGCTGTGGTGGGTTGCGACAAAAATATGCCCGGAGCGATGATGGCAATAAGCAGATTGGATCGCCCTGCGATATTGGTATATGGCGGAACCATACAACCGGGACACTATGACGGCAAAAAATTGGATATCGTCTCGGCATTTGAAGTACTGGGTCAGAAAGTATCCGGAGATATCTCTGTCCAATACTTCAAAGAGATCATCCGAAATGCTTGTCCCGGTGCCGGTGCTTGTGGCGGCATGTACACCGCCAATACCATGTCTTCTGCCATAGAAGCTCTCGGAATGTCATTACCTTTCAACGCTTCCATTCCGGCGGTAAGCAAGGAGAAGGTCAGCGATTGTCAGCGGATCGGTCAAGCGATACGTCATCTCTTGGAGCTAGACATCAAGCCGAGTGATATCATGACCTTTGAGTCATTCGAAAATGCCATCCGATTGATTACAGTGCTCGGCGGATCTACCAATGCCGTCATGCACTTGATCGCTATGGCCAAGGCCGCCCAGATACCCCTCACCATCGATGATTTTAATCGCTTGAGTCAACAGACCCCTCTGCTGGCGGATTTGAAACCCAGTGGCCAATACGTAATGGAAGACCTCCATAAGGTCGGAGGTGTCGCGGGAGTGATGAAATTGATGCTTTCTGAAGGTATGCTCCACGGAGATTGTATGACGGTCACAGGAAAGACGATCGCCGACAACCTCTCATCAATAAAACCCCTCGATGAGGGACAAAATATCGTACATGCTGTCTCACAACCGATCAAGTCCACAGGTCACCTGAGGATTCTATACGGCAATCTGGCTACCGAAGGAGCCGTTGCTAAAATTACTGGCAAGGAGGGATTGCATTTTTCGGGCAGCGCTAGGGTATTTGATTCGGAAGCTGAGGCCAACATCGCCATTCAAACCAATAAGGTACAAAAAGGTCAAGTCATAGTCATCAGATACTGCGGTCCCAAAGGAGGCCCCGGAATGCCCGAAATGCTCAAACCCACATCTCTAATAATGGGTGCAGGACTCGGCACAGAAGTGGCATTGATCACAGATGGTCGATTTAGCGGAGGTACGCATGGATTTGTCGTTGGACACATTACGCCTGAGGCCTATACAGGTGGAATGATCGCCCTCATTGAAGATGGAGATACGATCACCATCAATGCAGTGGACAATATCATCACTGTTGACCTGTCGGATGACGAGATTACCCATAGACGCTCTCGATGGAAGCGTCCCGATCGACCGGTAAGTGGAATATTGAAAAAGTATAGATATACAGTTTCTACAGCCAGCGAAGGTTGTGTGACAGATGAACTTGAAGCATAAAATGAAAAATATGGATGCTACGATAAATACAACAATTGATACGCCAAATCACGTCGAAACCCAACGGGTCATGACGGGATCTCAAGCGCTTTTGCAGTCATTGGTTGCTCAAGATGTCCGATTGATATTTGGTTATCCAGGAGGTGCCATCATGCCGGTATATGATGCACTATACGATTACGAAGATCAAATTCGGCACATTTTGACACGGCATGAACAAGGTGCCATCCATGCCGCACAGGGTTTTGCGCGCGTCCTCAGAAGGACAGGTGTATGCATGGCAACAAGTGGCCCCGGAGCCACCAACCTGTTTACCGGTCTAGGGGATGCATTGATGGATTCTACACCATTGGTATGTATCACAGGACAAGTGT
This sequence comes from Bacteroidota bacterium, assembly GCA_024276375.1. Taxonomy (GTDB): domain Bacteria; phylum Bacteroidota; class Bacteroidia; order Chitinophagales; family Saprospiraceae; genus JAJRXG01. The sequence goes on from JAJRXG010000317.1 coordinate 11,791, forward strand.
TCAGCCATCTGCTCGGCAGTGATGCCTTTCAAGAGATAGATGTCATCGGCTGCACGACATCAATCACCAAGTGGAGTTATCAGATTACGGAAGCCAGTGAAATACCCGAGATTATCGCCAAGGCATTTTACATTGCCAATAGCGGTCGTCCCGGGCCCGTGTTGATTGATGTTACCAAAAACGCTCAGATAGAAGAATGCCGATATGTCCCGGTTGACCATGTCAGTATTCGGTCTTATAAACCTCGTCCGATCATTCAGAATAGAACCGTCAAGAAGGCCGCTAAAATGATAAGAGAGGCCAAAAAACCCCTGATTCTGGCAGGTCATGGTATTCATATCGCCGGAGCTCAAGATGTCTTTAAGGAGTTTGTAGAGCGTTCAGGTATTCCGGTAGCCTGTACAATTCATGGACTATCAACTCTGCCGAGCGATCACAAATTGCATGTCGGAATGCTGGGCATGCATGGCAATTACGGCCCCAATATAAAGACCAACCAGTGTGATCTTCTGATTGCTATAGGTATGCGATTTGATGATCGCGTCACGGGTCGTCTGGATGCCTATGCCACTCAGGCTAAAAAGATTCACATCGAAATCGACAAAGCCGAATTTAATAAAAATGTTCCCGTAGATCTGTGTTTTCATGCTGACGCCAAAGATGCTTTAACAGCATTGATAGATGAAGTTGATCCCGATTCATACCCTTCGTGGTTAGAAGAATTTAGAGAATGTGATCGCGCTGAATACGAAAAAGTAATATCTAGAGATCTCTTCAAAAACCAAAATGGAGCAATAACGATGGGTCGGGCCATACGTGAGGTATCGCGTCAGACACAAGGAGATGCTATAGTCGTCACGGATGTCGGTCAACACCAAATGATGGCAGCCCGATATTATGAATATTTCGGAAGGGATTTATGGGTCTCATCGGGCGGTGCAGGAACAATGGGTTTTGGATTGCCTGCCGCTATTGGTGCAAAATTTGCAAAACCCGACAAACACGTTCTTGCCATTGTGGGAGATGGTGGATTTCAAATGACGATTCAAGAATTGGGTGTGTGTGGTCAACACAATGTCGGAGTAAAGATCTTATTGCTGGACAATGAGTACCTCGGCATGGTCAGGCAGTGGCAAGAACTCTTTTTTGAAAAGAGATATAGCAGTGTAGAATTGGTAAATCCCGATTTTATAAAAATCGCAGAAGGATTTCGTGTACCTGGACGAAAAATTACAGATGCATCAGAACTCGATGATGGGATAGCTCAAATGCTCGCCCATGAAGGCCCCTATCTGCTGCATGTCATGGTGATGAAAGAAGAAAATATATTTCCAATGATTTCTACAGGCAAAGCGGTGGATGAAATCATATTGGAATAGTATCAACAATCTGTATAAGGTCTCATGGAAAATAAAAAAATAGAACTATTTACCCTAATCGTATTTACGGAAAATAGAAGTGGTTTGCTAAGTAGAGTAGTAGGACTCATTACGAGACGCAAGATCAATATCGAAACTCTGACCGTGTCCCAATCCAGCATGGAAGGCGTGCACCGATTTACAATCGTGCTGGAGGTGACAGAAGATGTGGTGGAGAAAATAGTCGCTCAGATTGACAAGCAAGTGGATGTTTTGAAAGCTTTTTACTATCGCAACAAAGAGATCGTTTATCAAGAAATCGCTCTTTATAAAGTGGCCGCAGAAGCAATGTATAATGGCAATAAAGTCGAAAAACTCATAAGAAAACACAACGCCCGAATCTTGACAATCGAATCCAAATACATAGTGGTTGAAAAGACAGGTCATGAACGGGAGATCGAAGCACTGTTATCCGAATTTCGGAAAATCGGAATTTATGAATTTGTACGTTCCGGACGTATCGCAATCGTCAAGGAGATGGAACGTCTCAACAAATATCTCGCTGCTCGAGACTTAGAACTATTAGAAAAATAAAATGTCAAATATCATAATAAAATAAAAGTCATCATGGCAAAATTAAACTTTGGAGGAACAGAAGAAAATGTAATAATGAGAGAGGAGTTTCCTCTTACTAAGGCACATGAAGTGCTGAAAAATGAAACCATAGCTGTCATCGGTTACGGTGTACAGGGACCGGGACAAGCGCTCAATCTCAAGGACAACGGATTTGAAGTAATCGTAGGACAACGCCAACCTTCAGCATCATGGGATAAGGCCATCAAAGATGGCTTCGTGCCGGGTGAGACACTGTTCTCCATAGAAGAGGCAGCCGATAGAGCTACGATCATCATGTATCTATTGTCCGATGCTGCCCAGATAGCCGTATGGCCGACCATCAAACCATACCTTACCAAAGGCAAAGGCCTGTATTTTTCACACGGGTTTGGTATCACTTACAAGGAAAGAACCAACATTATACCACCGAAAGACATCGACGTATTTCTCGCTGCCCCTAAAGGAAGTGGTACGAGCTTGAGAAGATTGTTCCTCGCAGGCAAAGGACTCAACTCAAGTTATGCGGTGTTTCAAGATGCTACAGGGCGCGCTTATGATCGTGCCATTGCCATAGGCATAGGCATCGGATCGGGTTATCTGTTTGAAACGACCTTTAAGCGCGAGGTTTATAGTGATTTGACCGGAGAACGCGGCACCTTGATGGGCGCCATACAAGGACTTTTCGCTGCACAATATGATCTATTGAGAAGCAAAGGACATAGTCCCTCTGAAGCATTTAATGAAACTGTAGAGGAAGCTACTGAATCGCTATATCCACTCATCGCAGAAAATGGGATGGACTGGATGTACGCCAACTGTTCGACAACTGCCCAACGTCGTGCCTTGGACTGGTGGAAGAAGTTTAGAGACGCTACAAGGCCTGTTTTTGAAGAGCTGTATGAAAGCGTTGCCTCAGGCCACGAAGCCCAACTCTCCATCGATAGCAATAGCAAATCAGACTATCGCCTACAACTGGACAAGGAACTGGCTGAATTAGAAAATTCGGAAATGTGGCGAACAGGAAAAACTGTACGCAGTTTAAGGCCTCAGAACAAGAACTAGCCCCAGTGAGATACCTGTGATTTTTAAAGTCACTGACAAAGGGTTGCTTAATTCAAGTAACCCTTTGTTGTTGAAACTACACAAAAGACAAGCAACAAAATTATCTTTTTAACAAACTCTTGTTGATATATTTTTTTAAAAACTCCTCCTTATAGGCCTTCCCCAATGGGATTTCTTGATCCACGCAATTTATAATTTCTTGATCAATGCTTTGTATAAAATTGACATTGATAATATAGGATTTGCTGACACGTGCAAATATATCGTCGTCCAACTGTCGCGCTATTGTTCCCACATTCATAGCTGTCAGATATTTTCCATCCAAAGTATGGATGATCACATAATCCTTTAGTCCTTTTATAAATACGATCTCCTCTAAGGTAAGTTTGATATACTTACGATCCGACCTGATATAGATACAAGAATCCTTGTCTTGTACCTCCAATTCATAGCTCTGCAAAGCCAAGAGTTCTTTTACCTTATGTACAGCCTTGGCAAATCGTTCTATCCGAATCGGTTTTAACAAGTAGTCTATAACATCCAATTCAAATGCTTCGAGAGCATATTGTGGATAAGCCGTTGTCAAAATGACTTGGCACTTAGGGGGCATTGATCGCAGATAATTGACACCCGTAATGCCCGGCATCTCTACGTCTAAAAATATCAGATCCAACTCCTTGTGCGTTACAATGTATTCTTGGGCGATCAGCGGATTGCCAAATTCAGTCTCAATACTAAGATATGGGATTTGATCCGCGAGAAGCCGAATGCCTTGTCGCGCTATAGGCTCGTCATCGATTATTATGGCTTTCATTCAATGTAAGTATGAGTGTAGAAATAAACAAACCATTCTTAATGCTTAGATCCAATACGTATTGACTCGGATATAGCAAATTCAATCTCTTTTTTAAATTATCAATACCAAATCCACCATTCTCCTTATCCTGAGTATCTCCAATGGAGTTGGACACCGTGAGTTCCAAAGAAGAATTCTTGCTGGTAAAACTAATATCTATGATGCACTTTTGATCACTGATAGACCTCGAATGTTTGAAGGCATTTTCTATCAAAGGTAGAAACAAGAATGGAGTGATTCTAATCTTGGGTAATTCATCCGAGATCGACAACTGCAAATCAAGGTTGGTTCGTCTTAGTTTTTCTAGCAATACATAGTTCTTAATAAAATCAATTTCCTTGGATAACGGCACACTCTCAGAGGCACCGGCATCATATATTTGATATCGCAGTAGATCTGAAAGCTGCAGTACCGTATCCGATACCGATGATGAATCCGTCTTGGATTGGATGTGGATGGTATTGAGCACATTGAACAAAAAATGAGGGTTGATTTGCTGCTTCAGAAAATTTAGCTCTAACTTAGATTGCGATAACTTTAACTGCTCCGTGATCTTCAATTGCTCATATGAATGCTTGCCGATTTTTATAGCTATCGCCGTTGCAAGGAGAGTGAAGGTCGCTATCAAGGTACCCATGATGCTATATAGATCCGGCCAAAACTCCAACCCACCTAATAAGACAAATGTCAGTGCCACACTGACTACAATACTGCCTATGGTAATAGCGAAATAACTTACATACTTTTTCTTGTTGAGAAATACGGGTATAAGGATATAAAAATTGATATAAACAATTATAATATCCAATACCAAAGGAATCAATACAGTTTCTAAGTCCTGAAATCCTTCCTTGTCAGAGATAGTAAAAAAAACTTCATCAAAATACATAAATATCCAAAAAGGGACATGTCTCACCCACCACCAAATTCCAGTACCAAATAGAATCAATTCTGCCCTCTTGTTCATAACCAGCTGATATAATGATCGCAAGGTATGCGAAATTCCTGCTAGGGTTCTTACGATATGTATAATAATACCCTATAGAAGTATAAAAAGGAAGTCCCAAAGTATAAAGCCCCTAGAAAAATTGATTTATACAGTGTTCATTTGGATATAAAAAAAAGTGAATGACTGTACTTCTACCTTTCGTTAACATTCAAAACTATTATTATTATGAAAATCTTTTTTGGTTATTGTTTACTCGTCCTTACCATCTTATTAATGGCTTCATGTCAAGAAGATGAGAATCCAATAGAATCGTCCCTTCTCAACAATGATATAAAGTCAGAGTATCTGCGTGAGAGGACATGTTTATCCGTTGAGCATACGCAACATTTGCTACTAGATCCTGACTATAGGAAGTCTTTTGATGCACGAATGAGATCTTTTGAAAAGTTCAACGCCAATGCTTTGCAGAAAAGCAACTGTGCTACGCCTATCCTCATACCGGTAGCGATTCACTATCAAGGAGTCACTAGTCCCGATGCGGCTTGTTTAAGACAACTTGCCATCGATCAAATCAATAGAGTAAACCTCGACTTCACGGGTGAGAATATAGATATTTCTAAATGGGCGCAAGCATCCAGTCAGTTTTCGGGTGTTTCCAATGGAGAGATGTGTGTCAGTTTTGTGATTGCAGATAAAAATCATCCAAATGGGTATGGGCTAAACAATGGTGACTTGGCGATTACCATCAACAAGACACAAGGTGATCAACTCAATGATTGGCCCGGCTACCTCAATATCTTTGTACAACCCAATAGTGGGGGACTTGGTTATGCTCCTTATGGCGGAGTTGGCAATGGCGATGGTGTCGTGATTGATGTGACCGGTTTTGGTGCCGGTAGTGGTTGCGGAGCCATAGCTCCTGAAGCCCCCTTCAATCTAGGCAGGACACTTACACACGAGATCGGTCACTATCTTTTGCTAGAGCATATCTGGGGTGATGGTTGCGGTGTTGATGACGAAGTAAGTGATACGCCCAATCAAGAAGCTGATTATAGTGGATGTCCCAATCTAGGTGCTTCTTCTTGTGGCTCAGTAGATATGCATATGAACTATATGGACTATGTCAATGATATGTGCATGTATATGTTTAGTGCAGGACAAGTCAGTCGTATGACCTCTTATCTTCAAGCCAGCTTAAATGCCATCACTTCCAATGTCTCCAATGTCTATAGTGGTAGTAGTAGTAATCCCGATGACAATAGTGAAAACTGTACGCCACCTGCCAATGTAAGCGCAAGTGTCCAAGGAGTATCTTCTGTGAAAATCTCTTGGACATCTTCTGCCAACGCCCGCGCATATATACTAAGGTATCGCAAACAGGGGGAGAACAACTATATAACTCGAGACGTAACTTCTAATGAAACCATCATTCAAGGTCTTACAAGCAATACCACTTATGAAGTTGGCGTACAGTCCTCTTGCAGCACGACTACATCAAGTTATACCGCCAATATAACTTTCACAACACAAAACGATGGAAGTGGCAGTGATGACAATGAAGATCCAATCGATGAAGAGGATAGTGACCAGCCTATCGAAGATGACAACCATGATGAGGCGTCTGAGGACGCTTATAGAATCGTAGTAACACTAGATGACTATGGTTCAGAGACGACTTGGACATTGTACGATGAAGAGAACAACCTAATCGACTTTGGAGGACCTTACGAAGATGGACAAGATGGTGTTGAGAAATCCACGACGATATTCTTAACTAATGGATGTTATGAGATAGACATTTTTGATGAATATGGAGATGGTATCTGTTGTGAGTATGGTCACGGAAGTTTCGAGGTATTGGATAGCAACAACGAGAGATTGGCTTTTTCCGATGGTCAATATGGCAAATATGAGCTCATTCAATTCTGTATAGAGGACGGCTTAGCGAAGATTGTAAAACAAGAGCGAGATACTAAAAAGTTGTTCCGAGGCAAGAAGAAATAAGTTGCTTTCACAGGTCTTTTTTAAATCTGTTAGTGGGTGAAACAGCTCAATATTCAACACAGGGAAGGTTGATTTTTTGTCAGAACAAACTGATTGATCTGTATTCACCTATATTTCAATAGCGTCAATTATCTAATGGAGCTCCGTTTGGAGCTCCATTTTTTTGATTTACCACAACAGATGTTATACTTTGTTCTTTCTTGTATTGGAATCGCATTATTGACTGGCTTGGCGAACAACTTGAAACTTCTCCTTCCCTGCTCTGACGCATTTTACCCCCCAATCAAATGAAAAATTTCCAGTTCCTCCCTTCAATTCTTTTACCCGAAATCCATCACTTGTCTTTTCTATCACTGCAAGGCCATATGTATTCCAATCAAGTGGAGTAAGAGATACGGTCATTGACGTAGTATTGGCAATAGATTGGAAGTGGTTCTTAAAATCAATAAATGCTTCCCCGTTGAACAATTGCGCAGTTCCCCGGTCATATGCAGCGATTTCAGGGCCTTGAATACTCGCATACGATATTTGAGTCTTGTTCTTGGTTGAGGGGATGGCGTTGGTTATGTATTGATTGGCATAGACGACACCGTTGCCTTGATAGTTGACGTATATACCTGCTTTGTAATTGCCGTGGGCATCAGCCACATCTATAGCACCACTATCTAAGGAGTCATAAGATTCATTGTTTTTGCTACGATCTTTTTCTAAAACAAATAATGGAGGATTGTGCCCTATACGGACATTCAAAGATCCGTTCGAACCAATATGTACCATCTACATACGCCCGTATCGCTGTCCAACTGGCATCATTTGTAAAGGTCAACGTTTCTTTGGTTAGCAGCATTCTATTCTCAGGGACAAGCAGTCCTCCGGTTTCAAGAAAAGCAAGTGTTCCATTCTCCAGATA
>JAJRXG010000318.1 GCA_024276375.1 Bacteroidota bacterium
CCTCCTTCGACTTCCTCCAATCGCTTATCCCCTTTCTTGGCCAGTTGAAATAATCCCAGATTCTCAGAATGATCCGACACTACCAAAAAATCCAACGGCCTATCCAACTGAACTTTGTTGCCAGTAGCAGGGTGATCCAACGCCTCTCCTCTCGCAAAACGAAACGCATCGGCCGGCGTAGCTATAGTAGTTCCATTGAGATAGGCATCTGAGGAAAAATTTGTGTGTAGATGCGTATCTCCCCACAACAAGGTACGCTCAGGATGGACTTGAACCTCCCCATAGGTCGCAACATCAGTCTCACCTAGGCCTTCAAGTCCGCGAGGATCATTGATCTCCTTGTCGCAAGCTACGATGCCAACCAAAGCAAGCATCCACAACAGTACATATCTCTTCATCAGTATCTTATAAAATGTCAATCCTCAGCTAAATATAAGAGATAATTGTCGGCATGGTTAATTTTTTTTTTCAGCCATTGTCCATTTGCATAACAACTCAGATCCCTAATTCAATGCATATCTCTCACTAATACAACAGCTTCATATCCTGTGTGACAACTATCACATATCAATCCGATAAGTGCCGATACATTTGCACCCATATTCACATACGATATGAATCAAAATATACAATATCATCAACACACTGACAGATCGGCCAACCATCAACATTACCGGACTATCTCCTCGATACAAAATACAGCCATGTCAATTGGAAATTATACTACCACCTTAAAACCAAATACTATTTCTATGAAATTCCCGATCATAGCTGTTCTACTTTACTTCATAGTACAGTCACCATCCCAAGCACAACAAATCAACTATGAGAGGCTTGATTTAAACGAAGCAATAGACAATACAATCGCCAACAATAATCAACTCAAAATTGCAGATTATGATTACAAGGTCGCATTGGCTGACATCAATCAAATAGACGCATACAGATTGCCTCAGGTAGATGCCTTCATGACCGGAACTGCCAGCGATCTACCACTCAACGCATTTGGAACAGTATTGCAACAAGGTGGAATCGAAGAATCTGACTTTGCCCCGGCATCACTCAACAGCCCTCCGATTACAACCAATCTTCAGACCCAAATCAGGGTACAACAACCCATACTCAATATGGACATTAAAGATATGCGCACGGCTCTAAAAACAAAGGCCATGGCCATAGAACAGAAAGGTATCCGAACACAATATATATTGAAAAATAAAGTCATCAGCACCTATTTGCATTTGCAATACTTGTATGAAGTAGTTGATGTCCTCAAGAAAGCCAAAAAGACTACCCTAGACAATCTAAAAATCACGCGAGACAATGTAGATGCGGGATATCTGCATGCTTCCAACCTATTGGAAGTGGAAGTTAGAATCACTGATATCGACAATCAGCTATTTGCGACTGAGAGCAATATAAAAAATCTCTCCGATCAACTGTCCTTTCTAATGGGTACAGAGCTCGGCAAAATATATAAACCTGTTGACGCACTCACAGAAGTAGATCTATCCAATGTCTTATTGGAAAGCTTCTCCCCGGATCGATCTGATGTCAAAGCACTCGATTATCAATTGGAAGCTCAAAACCAAATGTTGCAAGCAACCCAAAAAAGCAAGCTCCCTCGCATCAATGCCTTCGGCTCATACGAAATAAACAATGCACTCGGACTGCAAGATGCTCAAAGCGGATTTATGCTCGGAGTGCAAGCTTCGTGGAAACTATACGATGGTCGCATACAAAAAAATAAAATTGAAAAAGCCAAAATCCTAATAGACAAAACATCTACAAACAAAAAAATGATTCTAGATCAAATTAAACTACAATTGAAAATGACCAAACGATCTATGCTCCACGCCACCAATCAAATCGCACTCGCCAAAAAATCAATCAAGCAATCCAAAGAAAACCTAAGAGTTAAAATCGATAGATACACAGAGGGATTGGAAAAAACTATAGATGTTCTGAACGCAGAAACCATCCTTGCACAAAAAGAACTCAGTCTGGTAGAAGCCCTCTACAAATATAGATTGTCCAACGCCAACATAGAACTCATTATTGAACGATAATATACAGCACAAAACTGATACAATTACTATACAACAACTACAATGAACAATACTAAAATCATTATAGCAATCATCATATTCTCATTGTCCTTGCTCGCATGCAACCAAGAATCTGCCCCGTTGGCTCAAGACACAAGACCAACAGTCAATGCAAAAATAATACTGGTCGGTGGCAGCAACGTCGATCGAGATTATGAAGTAAGTGGCAAAGTAACAGCCAAAAATAACGCTCGCATCGCCGCTCGTATAATGGGGTATGTCACTAGCGTAAATGCCAATGTCGGTGACTATATACAAGCCGGACAAATACTTGCAATCATCAGTGACAACGAACTCCAATCCAGTAAAGCACAAGCCGAAGCCGGTATAAGAGAAGCTAAAACCGCCCTCCAAAATATCCAAAAGGACTACAACCGTATCTCCGCTCTTTATGACAAAGGTAGTGCCACACAAAAAGAACTCGATGATATCTCCACGCAAAAAGATGTGATGCTAGCCAAAATAAAACAAGCTGAAGAAGGGAAACGCCAAATCGAAACTACCCTAACTTATACCCGCATCAAAGCCCCTTTCAGTGGTATGATCACAGAAAAACATATCCAAGGAGGAGAACTCACTAGCCCGGGAAAAACGCTCTTTCATATAGAATCAAATCGCACTTTTCAAGTAGAGGCCATGATACCTGAAAGCCAAATAAGTGCAATCAAAAAAGGCAAGGAGGTAAACGTAATTATAAAATCTACCCGGGCAAAAATAAAAGGTACCATCAATGAATTTAGCCAATCCTCAACCAATACTGGCGGTCAATTTTTGGTCAAAGTAAATCTAAACAAAAAGGATGTCAACAACACCAAACTCTTCTCCGGCATGTATGTTAAACTTCGCATTCCCAAGGAACAAAATGATTCATCAACCGGCATCGATAAAAAAATCCTCGTTGACCAATCCGCTATTATCCACAAGGGACAACTCACTGGTATTTATACTCTGAGCTCCGATAATCAAGCTGTCCTCAGATGGATCCGATTGGGTGCGCAATATGACCAACAAGTAGAAGTGCTGTCGGGTTTATCCATAGGCGAAAACTATCTGATCAGTACCGATGGAAGGTTGCTCAATGGAGTAAAAGTCAACGTCATACAATAAGATCGGCTTACATCAATCAAAACAAGATTACAAAAATAATATTCAAAAGAGTATAAAATGCAACAAGGACTAGCCGGAAATATAGCCAAACTTTTTATCAATAGTAAGTTGACAATACTGTTGATGGGCGCATTTCTAATCATCGGAATATACAGTTCGATGATTATACCACGAGAAGAAGAACCTCAGATTGATGTTCCAATTGCAGACATATTTGTGGGATACCCCGGAGCAAGCCCAACGGAAGTGGAATCCAGAATCTCCGAACCGCTTGAAAAACTAATTTCCAATATCAAAGGAATCGAGCATGTCTATTCAACCTCCATGAATGAGCAAGCCATGATCATTGTCCAGTTTTACGTAGGTGAAGATATTGAAAAATCCCTAGTCAAATTGTACAATGAGATTATGAAGCATATGGACAAGATGCCCAAGGGTGTAACTATGCCATTGGTCAAATCCAGAGCCATAGATGATGTGCCCATGCTCGGATTGACCCTATGGAGCGAGCAATACGATGACTTTCAACTACGTCGCATCGCTGAAGAAGTGCAAAATGAAATTAAAAAAATAACAGATGTATCGGCAACAAAAGTCATCGGTGGCAGATCCCGTGAGATGCGTGTCATCCTCGACAAGGAGAAGATGGCAGAGAGTGGTATAGATTTTTTGGGTATCTCTCAAAACATCCAAGCCAACAACCAAGAATATAGCTCCGGAAGTTTTAATCACAATGATGAAGCGTTTTCTGTCAAGTCCGGAACATTCTTGTCTTCATCAGAAGATTTGGAAAACCTCATCGTCGGGGTATATAAAAACCGTCCTGTCTATCTTAAACAAGTAGCATCGGTGACAGATGGCCCCGAATTGCCCAAGAGTTATGTGTCCTTTGGATACGCAAGAGCGGCAGGATCCAAAAAAGAACAATTCTATTCAGAATACCCTGCGGTTACCTTGTCCATAGCCAAAAGAAAAGGGTCAGATGCCATGAAAATAGCCCAACGCGTTCTTGACAAAATAGAAATTCTAAAAGAGAATGTGATTCCAAATAATGTCTTTATTGAAGTCACCAGAAACTATGGAGAAACGGCCTCCCACAAGGTATCCGAACTGCTCATGCACCTCATGGGAGCTATTATTGCCGTGACATTTGTTGTGATGTTGTCTATGGGATGGCGTGGAGGATTGGTCGTGTTTCTATCTGTCCCGATAACATTTGCATTGACGATGTTCGCATACTACTTTCTGGATTATACCCTCAATAGAATTACACTTTTTGCTCTAGTATTTGTGACCGGAATCGTCGTAGATGACTCGATCATCATTGCTGAAAATATGCATCGGCATTTTAAGATGAAGCGGTTGCCCTTTCGCCAAGCGGCCATATATGCCATCAATGAAGTCGGCAATCCTACTATTTTGGCGACCTTTACAGTTGTGGCAGCAGTATTGCCTATGGCATTTGTATCCGGACTGATGGGGCCCTATATGAGCCCCATGCCCATAGGTGCCGCAATTGCCATGATTTTTTCATTGTTTGTCGCACTTACGATTACTCCTTATCTCGGGTATCACTTGCTGAGAGAAAAAAATCAGGACGAACTAGATGAGAACTCCGACAAAAAAAAGGTGTACAAATTAGAAGATTCAACGATTTATAAAATATACCATAAAATGGTCAATCCACTCCTCAATTCTCGGTGGAAGCGATGGTTGTTTCTCGCTGTGAATGCTGTAGTCCTCATGGCAGTCATGTATCTTTTTGTCAATAAGTCAGTCGCAGTCAAAATGCTGCCCTTCGACAATAAAAATGAATTTCAAGTAGTCATAGATATGCCCGAAGGTACAACACTCGAAAGAACAGCCAATGTCACTAAGGAAATTGCACAATACCTCTCTCAACAGAATGAAGTCGTCAACTATCAATCTTATGTCGGTACTTCTGCTCCCATCAATTTCAATGGTCTGGTGCGGCATTATGACCTCAGAAGTGCTTCCAATATGGCAGACATCCAAGTCAATCTAACCGACAAAACCAAACGCTCCATTCAGAGTCACGCCATCGCCAAGAAGTATAGACAACCCATTCAAGAAATCGGCAGAAAGTACAATGCCAATGTAAAAGTTGTCGAAGTACCTCCCGGTCCGCCTGTTCTTTCGACGATTGTAGCAGAGGTTTATGGCCCGGAGTACAACTTGCAAATCGCCATTGCCGATAGTGTAAAGAACCTATTGCAGAATACTGAAGATGTAGTAGATGTCGATTGGATGGTCGAGGATGATCAGACAGAATACCACTTCATCATTGATAAAGAAAAAGCCATGCTCAATGGAATTGCACCACAACAGATTGTGGCCAGCCTCCACATGTCTATGTCCAATCATCCCATCGCCAATCTCTACGCCGAAAAGGACAACAACCCCGTCGGTATCAACTTGCAACTGAGTGAAGCTAACAGATCCAACCTCAACAGCATTATGGCACTTAACATGGTCAATCCCAATGGTCAGTCAATTCCAATCAGCGAATTTGTAAAAATAGAAAAAGGTATAAAAGCCAAAAGTATCTACCGCAAGAACCAACGCAGAGTTGTATATCTCAACGCAGATATGGCAGGACAATTAGAAAGTCCAGTATATGCCATTATGGGAATGGGAGACAAATTGAAAGAAATCAAATTGCCTAAAGGATATAAACTGGAAGAAGCTTACGCCGCACAACCCTTCTCCGAAAATGACTTTACCGTCAAGTGGGATGGTGAATGGCAGATCACCCTTGAAGTATTCAGAGATCTGGGAGCAGCGTTTGCAGTGGTACTCATCATCATTTATATCTTGATCGTAGGATGGTTTCAGAATTTCAAAGCACCTTTTGTAATGATGGTAGCTATACCGCTGTCTATGATCGGCATTATCTTGGGACACTACTTCATGGGCGCTTACTTTACAGCTACTTCGATGATAGGAATGATAGCTCTGGCCGGTATCATGGTAAGAAATTCCGTCCTCCTGATTGATTTTATCAATCTGAGATTGGCAGATGGTGTGGATTTTAAACAGGCCGTTATTGAAGCCGGTGCAGTACGTACAACTCCCATCCTCCTCACAGCAGGAACCGTAGTCATAGGAGCTTTTGTTATCTTGTTTGACCCTATATTTCAAGGGCTTGCCATCTCTCTCATGGGAGGCACCATAGCGTCAACCATTCTTACCCTGCTCGTTGTTCCCCTTGTCTATTATCTCACCGAACGCAAAAACCACAACGCTAGATCTCAATCATAAATACACATGAGGCATACAGAATTAAAATCACACAGCACAATCGATAAAAGTGATGGTTCACAATCATCCCAATCCCGTAGGCCTATAACCATATAAACCACAACAAATGAAATTACTAATCATAGTCGGCGCCAGTTTTTTTGAAAAAGAAATAAAAGGCATTCTAGATTCCGCAGATATATCCGTCTATAGCCAAACCAATATCATGGGGCATTCTGACAATAAGAATGAAGACCTTTTGGAAAACTGGTTTGCCGTATCCAACGAATACCAAAAATCGGTCATGTTCTTCTCATTTACGGGAAGTGCCAAGGCACAAAAAGTATTAGAACGCACTGAGGAATACAATGCAACCATCGATTCTAAGAGTCGATTGCGTGCTTTTATCCTCTCTGTCGAAAATCATATTTAATCATATTCAATCAACACACTTATGTTAGAAAGATACATTAGAGCAATCGCAGGAACATTTATTCTATTGAGCGTACTATTGGCCATTTATGTCAATATCAACTGGCTGTGGTTTACAGCATTTGTCGGAGCCAACTTGTTGCAATCATCGATTACGCG
>JAJRXG010000319.1 GCA_024276375.1 Bacteroidota bacterium
AGCCATATAACGGTTGTATAGATCTTCACCTGTGAGATCCTCTTGAGGAAGATCTCCTTTATATTTTATGATATTGAGCATTGAGATCGGCGTATTTTCGGGAAATGTTTTCAGCAACATTTTGAATTGCTGGGGAGTCGGATCTATCTGATTGTGAAGGTTCATGTTTGACTATTTTTGTACGTCCAAATTACGCATTTTATGTAGAGTTGATCATGTGTCCGATAGAAGGGGTGTATGTTGTTTTGATGCGAGCCAAAAAAAAACGAGCATCCCTCTCAGGCCACTTGCACATCAAGATGACTTAAAGTCAGTCTGCAGTATTTTGATCTCAACTCTTTGGTTTTTTTGGCGTGCTTTAAAGTCATGTCTGTCATTGACGATGATGGGTTTGCGCTTGCCATATCCTTTAAAATAGAGTCGTTTGGGTGAGATGCCTTTAGAGACCAGAATTTTGGCCACTTCTTTGGCTCTGGTAGAGGAGAGTTGATCGCAATAAGAGGGTGCAGGAGCAGTATTGGTATGGCCTCCTATTTCGATGACAATATTAGGATTGCGTCGCATAAATTGATACAATTCTTCTATGGCTTGTTGAGATGTCCTCATAACTTTAGTGGAGTCCATAGCAAAGTAAATGCTATGAATTCTGATAATCTCACCGGGATGATAATGATCCTTATGCAATCCTTTAATATTGGGGGTCTGAGATTGGACTATCTCTTTTTCTTCAACCACACTGTTGTTTTCAACGAGTGTTGTCTCTACTTTTGGTTGCAGCATTTCAGCAACTGGTACGGGAGCTGTTTTTTTTGAGATTTTTCTTTCCTCTTTTTCTTCATGGGCAACCGTCTGAATACTAGACTCCTTGGCCAATAGCTGTTCTTCATCACAAGGCACTTCGACTATAGAAGATGCATTGTCTAGCAAGATGTGTCCATTATAGGGAAACAGAGAGGGTGTTTTGTAAAAAGATTCAAGTGTGAAGTAATTGATGGTTCTCTTGGGTTCAAATTTAAACTCAAAGGTGCGCCATTCATCATTGGTCACAGTGACAGACTCACCAAGCAGTTCTTGTTTTCCACATATTCCTGCTCCTCCCCAGATACGGAGTACTGCCGGTTGGGTATAATTTTCGAGGCTCCGAGTCTTACGAGATCCACTGATGTAGAAATCCGATCGCGACAACTCGATGCTAAAAGTATAACACTTCCCACTTTCAATCGATGACGGCAGTCGTTGTGCAACCGACTCCCAAGTATCATTGTCTCTGACCACCATACCGAGGTAGGTATTGCCATCACTTGCCGTCTTGGTCACTTGCCAAGCGTTGATGGGATGTATGTCAGGAGGTGTTTCATGGCGAAATTGCAGCAATCCACAATCGTACCATCCATTGATTTGGTCTAAAGGGGAACCACCTCCCCGATGCGGGCGATCTTCAAATGAAGGATTGTTAATCTCTATGACTTGCTCCTGACTCCACAAGTATGTGGTAGAAAACAACAAAAGTAAAACACAATAAAACAGTCTCATCATATTGGTTGTCCTATTTACAGACGGTAATTTAAAAGGTTTACATAAAAATCGCAATGCTTCTGTAAGAATTACCTTAAATTAACGAATGAAATCATTTAAACACATATTGTTAGTTTACTTGCTTAGCGTTGACCAAGTCTGAGTAAATATTAATAACTTCCATCTAAATTGTACCACTTGTATGAACCTGAAAGATAAAATAGTATGGATATCAGGAGCCTCGTCGGGGATTGGAGCGTACTTGGCTCAAGCTTTTCATAAGAACGGAGCCAAGGTAATCCTATCAGCGAGGCGTGAAGATCGTCTAACCTCCTTGTCCCAAAAACTGGGAGATGGTGCCGCTGTGCTACCCATGGATGTCACACAATACGGCACTCTAGAATCTCTACATGAAGCGGCAAGGGATTTTTTTGGTCCGATAGATATCTTGGTCAACAATGCCGGTATCACACAACGTGGCAAGGTAGAAGAGACTTTGCTCTCTGTAGATCAACGCATCATGGATGTCAATTTTTTTGGCAATATCGCGCTGACCAAGGCGGTATTGCCCTCGATGATTGAGCGACGACAAGGGCACATTGTTGTGATCAGTAGTCTTGTCGGAAAGTTGAGTACCCCTTATAGATCATCTTATAGCGCTTCCAAACATGCCTTGCATGGTTACTACGACGCATTGAGAGCTGAAGTTGCCGATCGCAACATACAAGTACATGTGATCTGCCCGGGATATATTAAAACTGAAATCTCCATTCATGCCCTCAATCCCCAAGGTCAACAACACGGAGTCATGGACAAGAGCCAAATCCAAGGTATGGAGCCCGATATCTGTGCGCAAGAGATTTTAAAAGCCATCAAAAGAGGGAAAAAAGAAGCGTATATCGGTGGCAAGGAAACTAAGTATGTTTATCTCCGCAGATTCTTGCCGGGGCTCTATCACAACATTATTGCTAAGATGGCCAGAGAAAAGAAGTTTTAGCATTGTGCCCTCTCGTTACTATTCAGGTAGGCGTCATTTTGGCTAAAAAGCACCCTCCTGAATAGTAACGCCCTCTCCGCATCTGACGATTCTCCCCGAAGGGTTGATTGGGTTTTAAGATTCTGGGATCCTTAAACCGCTCACATCTCCGGCTATAAGCTGACAGATGGCCTTTGTATTTTAACTTTGAGCCTCTCTCTAAACTCACAACACCAATAATGCTTCTTTTGGACTGCCTGTTGATCGGCACGACCATGTATTTTTCTCAATTCAGTATCAATTTTTTTCGTAAAACACAAATTTTATCCAAATTATGCTTTTTGAGAAAATGGTCAGAAACTGGAATTGGCTCAATCTTGGATTCACAGAGCGCATGGAAACAAAAAAGCCGATAGATTTCGATCCACCGGCTTGCTGAAAATGCTTATTTGTTGGATGATCACATCCTCCCTACCTTAAGACACGATGAGGACAGTTGCTACAGTAGCAGCAATAATTAAACCTAATCGTACTAGCGCGGCAACATTTGCTTCTTTTTTGTCAGAGGCCGATGTACCGTTTATAGGGTTGTGGACGCGATTTCCAAACAATTTGTGATTGTCAGCATTTGAGTTAAAATACAGTCTGTACATTCTGTAGGCCATACTTGTTTTCATAATACTTAATTTAAACTATTAAAAATTATATGTTAAAAAAGCGTTACTATTCAGGTAGGCGTCATTTTGGCTAAAAGAAACACTTCCCCCGTCATATTTCCGCTATTTTTTTCGCCGTAGCGCTGCTATGCCTCAAAAAATAAGCGTCATCTGACGAAAAAATTGCCTTTTTTTATCTCAAAAGCACCCTCGTGAATAGTAACAAAAAAGCTGCAAAAAATCAAATCTCCAAAAGAACTTATCTTCCGGAGATTTCTCATTTTTAACAGCTCGGTTTACCAATATTCAATCACTATAACCAAATATTGTACTGCAAAGTTCAGTCAATTTTCTCTAATTGCAAATATTTTATGGTTTTTTTATCAAGAAGATGTTTCTCTTCATAATGTGTCTTAATTTCTAATTCTTCCGTAAACAGAGGATATTTATAAATATTGTCATTATATGTTATTATGCGATATTTTGTACTTTCATTGGCCACTTGGAGCGAATAATTGTATAGTTCAGAATCGTCTGTTTTTAGGTGAATTTTTCCTTCAGATGTAAGCAATGGGAAGTATTTGGCCAGCATTCTTGGGCAAGTAAGCCTACGATTTTCCTTGGCTGGAAAAGGATCGGGAAAAGTGATCCATATTTCATCAATTTCACTATGGGCGAAGTAGAGCTCGAGTTGCTCAATACGAATACGTAGAAACGCTGCATTGGAGATATTTTGTTGCAAAACTCGCGTAGCTCCCTGCCATATTCTGGCACCTTTTATATCTACTCCGATATAGTTGGTGTGCTGGTGACGTCGAGCCAATGCTACTGTATATTCGCCTCTTCCACAAGCTAGTTCGAGACATATGGGGTTCGAATTGCCAAATCCGTAAGAAGCCCACTGATGCTTCATATCTATCTTGGTATAAATATTCTGAAAGAGCAGTGGATTGCCGGGTTCTGTCATCTCATAGACATGATCAAAACGCTTTAAATCAGCGAATTTCTCCAGTTTTCTTCTTCTACTCATAACTAAAATCTTAAAATCATTGTCTCATTGTGAAAAGCTTCAGGGTGAGCACTGCCCAACAAGCTGCATGCTATCTCCTCAACACCATATACTTTATCTTGTCAAAAGTTATTGTAAGCCTATTTTTCCTGAGCGTCACTTGAGTTCTATACCTTTGATGAAGTGAAGGACAAAGATTATAAGAAAATATGTGAGCGTTGTATAGCTGTGGTAAAAGAAGTGGGAGATTTTATCCGTCAAGAACTCGGCAATGTGCGACTCGATCAGATAGTAGAGAAAGAGCTCAATAGTTTAGTCAGTTATGTGGACAAGTCAGCAGAGAGACAGTTGATCCTTGGTCTTGCGGAGATTCTCCCTAGGGCTGGATTCATCACCGAAGAAGATACGATAGAGCAAGAAATCGGTGGAGGTACTGCATGGATCATCGATCCCTTGGATGGCACGAGCAATTTTCTACAAGGTATTCCGCATTTTGCGATAAGCGTAGGTCTTAGGGTTGACGATACCATTAAAGTGGGGATTGTATTGGATATCATGAGGGAAGAATGTTTTTATGCTTGGCATGGAGGGAGTGCTTTTATGAATGGCCAGACGATCCGGGTAAGTCAGACCAAGACATTGGATTCAGCTATCATAGGAACGGGTTTTCCGTACCATATTGATGATGTCAATGTCAACCCATTGATGGATACATTGGAATATTTTGTTCGCAATGGACGCGGTATCAGACGAATGGGTGCTGCAGCTTTGGATCTTGTCTATGTAGCTTGTGGGCGATTGGACATATATTACGAATCGACATTGAATGCTTGGGATATCGCCGGTGGATCATTGATCATCACTGAGGCGGGAGGTGCGGTGACGGATTATTATGGGGGGTCAAGGTATCTGGAATCGGGACGAGTTGTTGTCGGCAATGCGTCATTGCAGCCTTTGGCTCAGAGTATTTTGTTTAAAAAATATGATTTGTAGTAGCTGTAACTATGAAGCGGCGAAATACTGAAGAACCGGCCAAACTGCTGGCTTGGTCTACATATTTGTAGCTTCTGTCTATCTTGACTAAGAAATTGGTAAGGGAAAATTATATTGTGGGCTGATGAGATAGAGAAGGTTGTAATCATGCTGAATTAGTCCTACTTTCTAAGTCAAAATTTTGTTTTAGTGAATCTTAAGGAGAACATTATAATGGCCTTAAAGGCATTGAAGTCCAACTTTCTGAGGACTTCATTGACACTGATGATTATCGCTGTGGGCATCACTTGTCTGGTAGGAATCTTGACAGCTATCGACGGTGTAATTTTTTCGATGCAGGATAGTTTTACGAAATTAGGAGCCAATTCGTTCACGATCCGTCCATTGCGTGAAAACATTCAGCGTAACAGAAGAGGTCGTAGTATAAAGCAAACAGATCCTTTGATTTATGATCAGGCGGAAGCATTTAGAGATAAGTACAATTATGGCAACACACAGGTCTCTATAGCATCTTGGTGTACTTCCAACGCAGAGATTCAGTACCGGGACAAAAAAACCAATCCGACGGTAGTGGTACGAGGTATCGATGAAAAGTACTTCAGTGTGTCCAGTTATGATTTAGAGGCGGGAAGAAATTTTACGGAAGTAGAGGTAAACAGTGCTTCAAACAAGGCTATTATAGGCAAGGATATCTTAAAAGAATTGTTTGATAATAAGGCGGGGCGGGCGATCGGAAAGATTATTTCGATCAATGCGGCTCGATACAAAGTCATCGGTGTGCTGGCATCCAAGGGCAGTACATTTGGCCAGAGTAGCGATCGCAGGATTTTTATCACCATCACCAAAGCCAAACAAGTATATGGATTTCCCAAGAAGAATTACAATCTTCTGGTGGGCGTATCCAACTCAATGGATATAGACAAGGCTATTTCGGCATCCATTGTCCCGATGCGCAATATTCGCAAACTTCGGTCTTCAGAGCCCAACGACTTTGAGGTGAAGAAGAGTGATAGTGTACTCAATCAGTTGAACGACATCACATTGGAAATTCGGCTTGGAGCGATTGCCATCGCACTCATGACGTTATTGGGTGCATCTATAGGCCTCATGAACATCATGCTTGTATCTGTAACAGAGCGGACGCGCGAGATTGGTGTCAGTAAAGCCTTGGGGGCAAAGAGCAAGAATATTTTGATTCAATTTCTTACTGAGGCTGTTGTCATCACTCAGATTGGTGGTATTATCGGAGTCATCATGGGTATGATCATTGGCAACTTGGTCAGTATGTTGGTGGGGAGTAGTTTTATTATTCCGTGGGCGTGGATTTTTCTGGCATTCTTTGTATGTCTATTTGTGGGGATTATCTCCGGTATATATCCTGCCCTTAAAGCTTCGAGGTTAGATCCTATCGAGTCGCTGCGATACGAGTGATCCGCTATTGGCTTGGGCATATCTAAAATCCCAAAGTAAAATCTTAATATTGACACTCTAATTTTTATCGGTATCAATATGAGTAGGATCAAATCAAGAACTTATCGCGCACCGGGTCGAATCAATCTCATCGGGGAGCATACGGATTATAACAGTGGTTATGTTCTGCCGGGATCAGTGGATATGCATCTCACCTTTGAAGTAGCACCCGGTGAGGGGGATCTTTTTGAGTTTCATTCTCTTCATTTTGACGAGCTAGATACTTGTGATATACAGGGCAAGGGATTGCATCGCAAGTGGTCTGTATTTTTTGGTCAGGTGATTCAATTGATGCACGACAAGGGTTATCCCATCGCACCTGTAACCTGTTCATTTGATGGCAATCTACCGATCGGTGCGGGTATGTCGTCATCCTCCGCTCTGACTTGTGGATTGATCTATGCGCTCAATGACCTATACGATATCGGTCTTACACAACTGGACATGGTATTTCTCGCCAGTGAGGCAGAACGGGGCTCCGGACTTGATGGAGGAAAGATGGATCAGTACAGTATTCTGATGGGTATGGACGATACCTTGTTGCTACTGGATTGTCAAGCGTATAAGCACCAAAACATCAAAGTAAATCTGGGCGATCATGTCATTGTTTTATTGGACACGCGTGTATCTCACGAATTGTTGGATAGTGGATATAATGATCGTCATGCGGATTGCAAACGGGGCTTGCAGCAACTCAAGGCAAAATATCCGGAGTTGAACTCGGTTAGAGATATCGTCCCTGAGATATTGATTGATGGGTCGTCTCTTATGGATAAAGTAAGTCTGCAGCGTTTGACCTATGTTCTTGATGAAAACAAACGTGTACTCGATGTCGCGAATGCGTTGAAAGGCGATGATGTACAAGAAGTGGGTCGCCTACTATACGAAAGCCACAAGGGGCTAAGAACACAATATGGAGTCAGTTGTGCCGAACTGGATTATATAGTAGAATGGAGCAAGGGTTACGATGAGATTGCAGGGGCACGAATGATGGGTGGAGGATTTGGAGGTTGTGTGATCGCCTTGATGGAGAAAACCGAAGTTGCAAATCTCTTTGCACAGCTTCAACTCCAATATCGCAAGGTCTTCGGTCACGATCATGCCCTGTATCACATCCAGCTGAGTCGAGGTGTCCACCGCTTATCATGAAGAGCCGAGCACCATACGTCTCTGTTGTAATATGCACATACGATCGTCAGGATCTCCTGCTTGATTGCCTGAGATCCCTATCGCAACAGACGAGTGATTGTACATGGGAGATTGTCCTGGTCAACAATTATATCACCCCATTGGGCGAGGAGATACTGCGAGAGATCGAGGAAATCACACCTCTGATAAGTATTCACCAACCACAAGCAGGACTGAGTATTGCGCGCAATAGTGGCGTCAAAGTATGCGGAGGACAATGGGTGGCATTTTTGGATGATGATGCCCGAGTACCCACGGATTATATCTCTATAATCACAGAGATGGCGCGGTCAGAAGACTTTGATTGTTTTGGTGGAGGGATTCGCGTTTGGTGGCGATATGGACAACCCCGGTGGTTGGACGTTGACTACGGAAGCAAACCACCACTGCGCGATGACCGAGGTATCATAGAAGAGGGCTTCAACTGGGGGAGCAATATTGTCATCAGAAAATCCGCGTTGATCCATGTGGGAGGATTTCCTCGCGACATTGGAATGGCGGGAAAGCATATCGGCTACACAGCAGAAAACATAGTACAGATCAAACTCCGCGAAGGAGGTTATCGCATAGGATATGACCCGAATCTATATATAGACCATGTTGTAGCGCGTCATAAACTTAAGATGACATGGCACATCAAAGCTGCATTTGCTACCGGAAGGGATGGACGTCGTATTTTTCCGGATCAATATACACTGCGCGGTCATCTTCTAAGCATCAAAAATGCCTTTACCCAGCCTCTCAAAAGCATACAAAAGTCGATCCTTGTCAAAGGCCATAGTGGTGCACGGGTCGTATATGAATTTGGGACTCGTTGGGGGCTCGTCGCGGGCAAATTGTGGTCACATGTCAAGAAGTAACTCCTGAAGTACGGTTATTTTTTCCTTTGAATGAAATGGTCTCCTACTTGCATCGGAGCATCGGGAAATTCAGAAAATTCCTTTACAATTGTATCACTGTCAATGTACAACAATTGAGCTGCTCGAATCAAATTTTTGCTGATATCTGCAATATAATTTGAGTCTTCTGCAAGCGCGGCGGCCATCTCGCTTGTTATCAATTTGTTGCGGATCAACTTATCCAAGGTGCCATCAATCAAGACATCCCTGCTTTTTACTTTTCGCATGAGTTTTTCCAATCTCTCTAGATGGCGTTCGGGATGCTCATCGGATTTTGTGCGATAGATTTCTCTCATCACTTTGGTCAACTTTCTACGCAATCTGTCATATTCTTTTTTGATATAAACATTGTCGGAAGTCATGAACCTATCCAAGTGCCGTTTGATTCCTCTGACATCGTTTATTATTTCTATAAAATATCTGTTGGCTACTTTTATCTTATTGATGGCCTCTGCACGTTCGACGGACAGGGTAAACTTGGACAGAATCATGGTGCTAAATTCAATAATCTTGACGTAGATGGTTTTCACCTTGGATATATACATATCATCAATGTCCAGATCTATTAAGTCTTGGGAAGAACGCACTATTTTTTTGGGCTTTACATCTGAGATAATATCCTCTCTATGGAGATTTAAAGCGTGTGCCACGATCTTGAAAATCGATCCTTCAAAAAGTCGTTTTGACTCTAACAGCAATGCTCTGGCTGCAGCAGATGGATACTCCATAACACTCTCATTGAGGTACTTGGGGAGCTCGATATTTGTATCCGGTTTTTCAACAAATATCCGTTTAAGCAAGCGCACCATCGGTCGAATAAATGGTATCATAATCAACACCCCGAGCAGATTAAAAATGGTATGAAACAATGAAAGTTTCATAACATAATTATTATCTCCAATACCAAATTTGGTCGATAGAAAATCCACAGCCAGACACAGTGGGTATATAGAAATCAGGGCAACTATTCCGGTGACAAGATTGAATATAAAATGAGCTCCTGCCAATCTTCTTCCATTCAAACTGGCGCTAATAGCTCCAAGTATAGCGGTAATCGTTGTTCCGATGTTGGCACCAATGGTCAATGCCAAGGCATTAGAATACGTAATCTGAGACGCTGCTAAGGCCGTTAGAATCAACGCCATCGTAGCACTGCTGGACTGAAT
>JAJRXG010000320.1 GCA_024276375.1 Bacteroidota bacterium
TATCACATGCTGATATCGTTCTACCATCTCTAGAACACATCACCCTCGGATTTCTCCAATCACATATCAGTAAGACAGTATCGTAATGAAAACAGACTTCATAGGACAGAATCCATGGTCAATCAATGTAAATGAATGGAATCCCGAACAACATCCCATTATAGAAAGCCTGCTCAGTATCGGAAATGGTCGCCTAGGACAAAGAGCCAATTTTCCGGAGCGATATTCAGGCCCAAGCCTTCAAGGCAACTATATCGCCGGTGTCTATTATCCGGATAAAACCCGTGTCGGTTGGTGGAAAAACGGATATCCCCAATACTTTGCCAAAGTCCCCAACTCGGTCAATTGGATCGGTATTGATGTCCATATAAATGGAAAGCAAATGGATCTTGCTGATGTAGAATGTCTCCAATATTCCTACGCATTGCTTATGGATCGAGGCTCGCTCCTTAGGAATATCAGGATTCGCCCTCAGAAAGGATTGATTCTGGATATCTCTTCCGAAAGATTCTATTCCATCAACCATCTTGACATAGCAAGTCAAAGGTACAACGTACGGATAGTTGAAGGCTCCTGTAATATTGCTTTAACTCCATATCTGGATTTCAACATCCGTAACAGCGATGCCAATTACAATGAAGATTTTTGGCATAAAAAATTGCAAGGACAGCATGATTCACAGCTTTATGTTCAAGCTCAAACCAGAAAAACCAACTATACCGTCGCCGCAGCAATGGATGTAACTGTCTTCAAAAATGATAAAAGCATCACGGCTAATCAAAAAATAATAGAAGATGGTTATGTAGCTCTAACGGCATCAACCTTACTCGCCAAAAACGAATCTCTTGCCCTGCACAAATACGTGTCAATCACCTCATCTCTCTATCATCAATCAGCCTCATGCATCCCTATGGCTTGTTCTCAAGCATCCCAGACCCGAAAAGAGGGATATGATCAGCTGAGTAAGCAACAGGAAAAAGGCTGGAAGCAAAGATGGTCTCAAAATGATGTCATAATCGGTGGGGATGCTAAGGCACAACAGGGCATTCGATTTAATATTTTTCAACTCTATCAGACCTACTCCGGAGAAGACCCTCGATTAAATATAGGCCCCAAGGGATTTACCGGAGAAAAATATGGTGGTAGTACCTATTGGGATACGGAAGCTTACTGCCTCCCCTTCTATATGTGTACGACTTCTCAAAAGGTCGCCCGCAACTTACTCTTGTATCGCTATCATCACTTGGACAAGGCCATCGCCAATGCCAGACTCTTGGGATTTAGCAGAGGGGCAGCATTGTATCCCATGGTCACCATGAATGGGGAAGAATGCCACAATGAAT
The DNA here is from genome assembly GCA_024276375.1 of Bacteroidota bacterium. GTDB lineage: Bacteria > Bacteroidota > Bacteroidia > Chitinophagales > Saprospiraceae > JAJRXG01. The sequence goes on from JAJRXG010000320.1 coordinate 1,344, forward strand.
GGGAAATCACATTTGAAGAAATTCATCGCAATGGTGCAATCGCTTATGCCATTTACAACTACATCAGATACACCGATGACATCGATTATCTGTATGATTATGGTATAGATGTACTTGTTGCTATCGCTAGGTTCTGGACTCAACGGGTCAACTGGAGCCCTTCCAAACAATTATATGTAATCCTTGGAGTCACAGGCCCCAACGAATACGAAAACAATGTCAACAACAACTGGTACACCAACTTCATCGCCCGATGGTGTCTGCAATACACATTGGATGCCCTCAATCAGATGCAGATCCATCAGCCGGAGTCTTATGGCAATATCGTCAACAGACTTCAACTGGATGATGCCATAGACCACCAGGCATGGAGACATATCATCGACCATATATACCTCCCTCAAGATGACAATCTCGGTATATTCTTGCAGCAAGATGGATACTTGGACAAAGAAGACAAAACAGTACAGGACATCTCCGAAGACGACCGCCCGATACATCAAAACTGGTCTTGGGATCGAATACTGCGCTCACCGTATATAAAGCAAGCAGATGTCCTTCAAGGCTTATACTTTTTTGAAAACGATTTTGATCTAGAAATTCTTCGAAAAAACTTTGCATACTACGAGCCTCGCACAGTTCATGAATCCTCACTCTCTCCATGTGTCCATAGCATTTTGGCCGCACGACTAGGCATCAAGGAGAAAGCCTATGAAATGTTTCTACGTACTGCTCGACTTGATCTGGACAACTATAACAACGACACAGAAGAAGGCTGTCATATAACGAGTATGGCTGGTTCATGGATGAGTATTGTTGAAGGATTGGCGGGGATGTCCATGAGGGATGACTGCCTCCACTTCGCACCGATACTGCCACAAAAATGGACAGATTATTCGTTTAAAATCCTATTTCGTGAATGCCCACTACACATCCTAATCACTGACAGAGAGGTAAGCATACATAATCATGGAGCCATTGACTTAATGATTCAACTATACGGACGGCGTCAACAACTTGCTCCTCGTAGCCATATGATACATGCCTTGCAACAATCCACACCCTCCAATTGATAAATCTCCTTTGGTTAAACGAACTTAGGGAGAACCATAGGTTTAAATGTCATAAAAAATCCCGAAGTTTGGCTCATCAAAATTAACGCCCCTGTTCTCATATGTATATTACTGATTATCAACATTTTAAATATTTTTGAGATCAATGCAAAGGAAGTATTTTTCCGTATTTTATACAGGTTGGAATCGCAATATTAGGACGACAAGGACGTTACTAACGGATATTGACCCTGTGGTTCTATCCCTTGATGTGAAGAGAGTTATTTCATGAGCGTAATTCATCGTATGAAAAGAGGTATTGCTTACCTACTGTTGTTCTTTGTTCTGCTTGGTTTTCAAACTACTGTTTTTGGACAGGATGACCCCTGTGATGACCCTGATGCAGTACGGATATATTTGCCGGACAGCATTATCGTTTCTCCGGGAGAGAACATATGCATCCCTATATTTGTTGACAATTTTAGAAATATATTGACCTTTTTGTTCTCCGTCAATATTTCCTCTACCACCTTGAGTTATACGGGAAGCAATACCTTGACAAGTGGATTGCCGAGCTTTACAAGTAGTGATGTGGTCGATTTGGATATAGAGCCGGACATCCTTAGAGTGCTTTGGTCTGCTCCCAATGTTGTAGGAGAAGATTTGCCCGATAGTACTGTATTGCTAGAGTTATGTTTTGATGTGGTAGGCATACCTGGAGTGAATGGTGCCATTTTTCTCAATGATGCCGGACTGCAATCTTCTATTGACTTCATCGCAGAAGATCCCCTCACTGGACAAGCCATCGCATTGCCGGTATGTGCAGATCCCTCACCGCCTGCCATAACCGTACGGCCTCCGGATTCTGCCAATCCATTGGTTTACCTCACCAGCGCCTGCGGTACAAGTGGTGGCCTCGACAATGGAGTTGCCGAAATCAGTATATTTAATGGTACTCCTCCCTACACCGTCACAGATGATGCAGGGGGAAGCGTCATACTGGCGATCGATCAAAATGTACTTGTGATTTCCAATTTGCCAATCGGTACAAGAACATACACCGTCACAGATGCAAGTGGCATGGTCAGTGACCCGCTTCCTATAGTCATAACAGATACACCACCATTTACCATAGTACCAACTATCAGGGAACCCCGATGCCCGGATGACAACAATGGAAGAATAAACTTAGCGGTGACAGGGGGGAGACCTTTCAGTGGCAACAAATATTACTTTGACTGGGGTGCTCAATTGGTCGGAGTTGATCAAGATGAACTCACTATGGTATCCAATGGCATCTATCCGATTACGATCATTGATTCCTTAGGGTGTAGTCAGCGGATCAGTCTGGAAGTGAGGCGAGAAGAAGTACAAGTCGTCATTGACAATATCAACAATGCATTTTGTGAAAACAGAGAGAATGGACAAATCATTGTTTCGGGAACTGGAGGCGGTCCGTTTGGTGGCAATGCTTACAATTACTCCTTGTCCGGCGTCACCAATAGTGGAACAACATATACCGATAGCCGTGGGCCTTCCGCTATCGGTACTTTTGTAACTGTACCCGCAGGTCAATACGTGATTACGGCAACGGATTCTGTAGGCAGGGGCAACTGCGCTCTCAATCCTTCAGATACGATCACAGTAGGATACAGCCGATCCTATACAGCCCAAATCACAGGAGGGGATGTCAATGGATGTGCACTGGGAACTGAACGCGCCAATATTCAAATCACAAGTACCGAAAACCTAGGCAATGCCTTTAACTATACTATTTTTGATAACAATGGCACAACGGTTGACATGGCCACTGTCGCAGGGTCAAGTTTTACAAGCAATTGCCTTCCTCCCGGTCAATATACCATCTCCATATCAGATGATCAGACATGCTCTGTAGATACCTCCTTTAGGCTTGTAGGTTGTGATATCTTTGCTTTGCCTTTAGGCCTTGACCCGACCTGTTTTGGTGAGAGCGACGGGAGTATCATACTCAACGCAAGTTCTAGCAATGGTGAGATTGCCTACGAGTGGAGTACAGGCGATTCGACGGATGTTGTCATTGGTCTGGCTGCAGGAGATTACTCCGTTACGCTCACGGATACTGCCAACTGCCAGATTATTGTTCCGATTACGCTGTTTGATCCTGACCCCTTTACGGTAACATTTACCGTTGAGGATATCGCTTGTCCAGGTGGATTGGGGAGTATTACCGCTACCCCGGTAGGCGGCGAAGAACCTTATTTGTACTTCTGGACACCCGATACAACCAATAATACAGATGCTATAATTGTTGATATCCCGGCAGGAACATACAATGTGACGGTAGAAGATGATATAGGATGCACGATCATAGACAGTTTTACCTTGACCGAACCCATGGCTCCGGATGTAGCTGTCACCAATATTACCGCTCCTAGGTGTGAAGGTGATCCTTCGGGAGCTGCTTTGGTGGTGGTCACCCCTGATCCAACTTACACAGGCCCATTTTCCTTCTTATCCAATACGGGACAAAATGGTGCCCCCAATAATTTTTCTGTAGGCAATTACCCTTCCGGACGTAATTGGGTGATATTTAGTGATGATCCTACCGGTTGTATTTTTGACACCGTATATTTTGACATTCCCGATGCCCCTCCTTTGTCTATAAACTTTGACTCATCTACTATTGGTGAGATAGCATGCTTCGGTGGGATGGGACTGGATGGTGCTACTGTCAACCTCGTCGGATCAGGAGCCTCCGGCATACAATTTACTTGGCCGGACGGCAGTGTTGGCAATACGCAGTTGGGACTTCAAGCCGGGACATACCTCGTCACTTTAACCGCCGGCAGTTGTCTATCTGTAGATACAGTAGTGGTTACACAACCCGACTCCTTAGAAATATTTGTCGATACAGACAATTCTATGATGGCTATGTGTGGCGATGAGACCAGCAGTATAGTCCTAGATCATCGAGGTGGGGCGCCCGGAAGGTTTATCTGGGATTGGCGTGATGCCAATGGTCTGACTGTAACAAGAGATTCTTTCTTCAACGATATCCCCGTTGGACAATACACAGTCATCGGTACAGACGCCAATAATTGCCAGACCTCCTTTGAGCTCAATATAACCAATGTGTCAGAGATAGGTCTGGTATTGGGAGAGGCTACTCAACCGGTATGTTTTGGTGATATGGGTACGATCATAATAGATTCTGCTTTCGGCGGTGTTGGAAGCCTGCGCTACCAAGTCAATACAAGCCCCGCGATGGATCTCAACGTCCCCTTTCAAGCCCCTTCAGGAACCTATACTGTCAGGGTATTTGATTCCAATGGTTGCTCCGCAGATACAATGGTGACAATCACAACTCCCGAGACAATCACGCTAGATCTGGGGTCGGATATCGAAGTTCAGTTGGGTCAAACTGGCAATTTGTCAGCTACTATCTCCTCTGCCGTAGCGATTGATTCGGTCTTTTGGAATCCCTCAGAGCTAGTAACTTGTGACAATATGGTATGCAATGATGTAACCATTAATCCTGTTCAAGATCAAATATTTACAGCCCGCGTAGTAGATGCCAACGGCTGCGTAGCAACAGACGATGTTTTGGTGACTGTGTTGCGCAGTGAATTTGTTTTTGTCCCCAATGCTTTCTCCCCCAACGCGTTGACTCCGGAGAATAGAGAACTTAGGATTTTTACAGGAGCCGGAGTTGAATTTATCGACTTCTTTAGAATTTTTGACCGCTGGGGTAATCTCGTCCATACAGAAGAAAATTTGTTGCCCCAAGTAGGAGGAACAGGGTCTTGGGACGGATCATTCAATGGTCGTCCATTGGATCCCGGCGTATTTGTTTACGTCGTCCAAGTTAGGTTTTTGGGAGATAACATTCCTAAAATCAGAAAAGGTGATATCACCTTACTTCGGTAAGCTGTCTGTGGCGAGTGAATCCACCCTCGGAGCCTCGTGATCCGATACCATCCCATGTAGGCCTAATATTGTCTTCTTGGGGATCCCATTGGTAATAACGGTTATTTTGGGCTCTTGCAATCCTGATTTTCCAACGGGGTTATAGTAAATACTGATTTTGTTTTCCTCTCCCGGCATAATATCCAAAAAAGGAATTGTTGGTGTCGTACACCCACATGCTACATCTACTTCAAGGATTTGCAATGGAGCCTCTCCTTCATTGCGAAAACGAAATTCGATGTTCACCTTTTCATGGGAGGACATCTTCTTCAGATGATATACCGTCGAGTCGAAAACGATTCTTCCGTATTTCTTCTGCTTTTTTTTACGCTGCTTGGAGGATGGCGGCTCTGTTGGCTTGGTGGACTTGATAATGGTATCCTCTTGATTCAAGTGTCCTTCTGCCTCTGTTGTGGATTTAGTAACGGACGAATCTATTCCTTGGATTACTCCCTCGGATACGGATGCTTTCGTTTTAGATATGTTGGAACTCACAATGGTCTCTGATGGCTTATCTCTATTGCAAGAAACCAACAACGATACGATCAACATAAGCCCAATAGCTATGTCCCAAACCATTATTCTCTTGCTCATTGAAACGAATGTAACGATAATCTACTATCTAATGAGATGAAGTGTTCCTGTTTTTTGATACAATTGACCACCACAAAGATACCGTACCAAATAAACGTAAGATGCAGGTGGCGCCTTTTGACCCTTATAATTGCCATCCCAAGAGCCCGTCACATCATCCGCATAAAATACCCTTCCTCCCCATCTGTTAAATATTTCAAATCCCTCAATACGCTCTACTAAGAAGCCATTACTAATCCCAAATCTATCGTTGACCCGGTCACCATTGGGCGTAAAAGCAGTAGGCAACTGAAGTTGTTCACATGAGATTTCCTCTGTGCTCACCACATTGATTTGAACGGAATTGACAATGGTACACCCACCATCCCGAATCTCCAATGTATAAGTCGTCGTCTCTTCAGGAGTTGCTACCGGATTCAGTCGGTTGGGGTCATTCAAATATCTTGATGGCATCCAAGTAAAGTCATCCGAACAAGATCCCCCCGTAGCAATCAATACCGAATTGCCGACAAAGATGGTGGTATCATTGATCAATATTTGATCTGGGCGATAATCAGCCAACCCTATCTCCATCTGGGACAGCGGATAATCATAAAATCGCAATTCATCGATACGCCCCATCAACTTGCTATCCGGATTGGTTGATCCTGTAAGACAAGGACTATTGCTAATACTCAATCGCGCATCTACATTGAGAGCAAGTGAAGAAATAGATGCATTCTGCTCCGTCAATACTCCATTTATATATAGCGAAAGACGACTACTTTCCTTGACGATAGCAACATACTGCCAACATGAATTGGGATCACTCTGACCATCCACTTGTACTTCATTATTGGGGCTGTCACTGAGTCGTACCCTAAACCTTCCGGAACTCGAAAAATACTTGACCGAAAAAACCGAATCCCTGCCACAATTCTCTCCCAAATAAAACAAATCAACCGTCTGATTTTCAGCATTGTCCACTCGAACATAAAATGACATCGTCCAGTCTCCCATCAACACATCATTGAATCCAGCATCAAATGTGCCAAAAGCAATGCTACCATCGAAGACCAACCCATTGGATCGTACTCCACATACACATGAAGACGCACCAAACAAATCCCCGGACAAGACACCTAGATCATTCTCAAGATTGCACTGATCCATGGTGAACTCAGCAATCAAAGTTCCTTGGGCTTTACCAACCACACCCGATAAAAACATTATTAAAATGGATATCAACAGATGACGCATCATACTTTCGTTAAACAGTACTTATATTGTATAATTCTCCCAAAAAGAAAACATAAAAACTCACCAACATCCCGGCCTTCCATAAACTCACTTCCTTAGAGTATGTCACCAACCAAAAAATAATGGTCGTAGCCAACATAAACGGCAAACTAAACGACAAAATCGTCTCCGGTATCTTTAACTCACCAAAATATGATGGTATTGCCATCACGGCATAAGTGTTGAACATATTGGATCCAATGACATTGCCCAATGCCAATGCATGCTTACCCTTTCTTGCCGCTGTGATACTCACTACAACCTCCGGAAGTGAGGTTCCCAATGCCAATAGACTGAGGGATACCATAGAAGGATTGACACCCAATTCATTGGCCAAAACTTCAATCGAAGATACCGTATAACTTGCACCGAAGTAGATCGCTATCCCCGATACAATTAAAATGAAATAAGAGTACCACTTCACTGAAGTCTTCACAATTATCTCATCTTCCTTACCTCTAATAGTGTATAACAAAAATCCCACAAGACCAGATAAAAAAATAATGGACTCGAGAATCGAAAAATGCCCATCTTGTAAGGCAAACCAAAGCAATACAGCTGACCCCAACAACAATGGAACGTCTTCTTTCATAATGTTCCGCTCAATCTTCAATGTCCCAACAGCAAGTGCCGTCAATCCCATCACCAACAAAATATTGGTGATATTGGATCCGATAACATTGCCAACTACAATCTCACTTGAACCACTTGTGACGGCTATTATTGATGTGGTCAATTCAGGCAAGGAAGTCCCAAATGCAACCAGTGTCACGCCTATGACAAATGGTGAGATCCCCAAACTCATCCCGATCCGCTCAGCCGAATGAATGAATTTATTGGAAGCGTAAATCAATACAAACAGACTGGTGGCAAAAATCAATAAATTAAGTAGCACTCAATAGATTTTTAAATGAAAATCAGTACAATGCAGTAGATCAGATGATGCTGTAAAATCAATCTACAAAGGTAATTGCTAAATTGTTAAACCGATGTGCTTTAGTGAAAGCACAAGGACAAATCAATTTACACCAAGTTGGTTCACATGACTTTACCCTATTGAAATCTTAATTTTCGTTACTATTCAGGTAGGCGTCATTTTGGCTAAAAAGCACCCTCCTGAATAGTAACTAATTTTCTCTTTTGTTCAAAAGGTTTCGCACATATTCCCACTTGTGCAACATCCAAAACGAAAACATGTACACTACATTGTTGTTCTATGCAGAAATACTCATTTTATATAGACAGTCGCCGCTCAACAATGGAGCAAATATTCCTTTTTTCACCATGCATACTTGATTTCTGGCGAAATGTCATACAACCTAGATAATTAACTAGCATGGATATGTTAAAAAAGTACAACTTTGTCCTCTCGTTCTAACATTTGATTTGTTTAGTACTTATGAAGTCGCTGATAAAAAAAGAAAACGGTATAACGCAGCAAGGAGAGAAGGAAATGTCTTTTTTAGACCATTTGGAAGAATTGCGATGGCATCTTATCCGATCCATTGCAGCTATTTTTGTATTTGGCATTGCTGCATTTCTGTTAAAAGATCTCGTCACCAAAATTCTGTTTGCTCCCAGATATCCTGAATTTATTACTCATCGCATACTCTGCAAATACCTCAGTGTCAATTGCCAGATTCCCCAATTTGAGATTATTAATCGCAACTTAGGTGAAGACTTTTACGTCCACTTAAAAAGCTCCATTTTTATTGCCATCATGTTTACTTTTCCGTACCTCTTTTGGGAGTTGTGGAGATTTGTAAAACCCGGTCTTTACAAAAAAGAGCGGAAGGCAGCCCGGGGAATCGTACTGGTATGCTCCTTATTGTTCTTTTTGGGTGTTCTATTCGGATACTTTGTTATTGCTCCCTTTTCTATATCCTTTTTAGCGGGGTATCATTTTGGAAGCGACACCATGAATACCTCTACCTTGAGTTCTTATGTCGGATTTATTACCATGTTGACACTACCGACAGGTTTTGTGTTTGAGTTGCCTATTGTAGCGTACTTCTTTGGAAAGATCGGACTGATCTCATCAGATCTTATGAAAAAATTTCGGCGTCATGCCATAGTTGTGATCTTTATCCTTGGCGCTATTATCACACCACCCGATGTGATGTCCCAAATCCTCATAGCCTTTCCGCTTTTGAGTTTGTACGAATTGAGTATATCCATCGTCAAACGCGTCGAGAAAAAAGCTGAAAGCGAATCCTAAAACGAAGGCAACGATGCCTCAAGGGTCGAGTATCGTCTCTACTTAGCCTTTAAGCTGATAAAAGGACAGATGATTTCCTCCAGAGAGATGCCTCCATGCTGGAAGGTATCTGTGAACAAGTTGTTATACTTGTTGTAGTTGTTGGGATAGAGAAAAAAACGATCCTCTTTGGCAAAGATGTAGGAGCTGCTGAGATTGGCCTTGGGCAATCCAAATGCCTCGGGATCTCTCATTTCAAACACATCTTTTTTCTCAAATTTTAGATTGCGACCGCTTTTATACCTCAGATTTGTGGTCGTCTGTTTGTCTCCAATTACTTTGGATGGCCTATGGACTCTGATCGTCCCATGATCTGTTGTGATAAAAATCTGTGCCTTCTTCTCGCTCAATTTTTCGAATGCAGCCCACAACGGGCTATTTTCAAACCACGAACGAGTCAACGAACGATAAGCCTTCTCATCTCCCGCCAGTTCCTTCAGCACTTCCATTTCGGTACGTGCATGTGACAACATATCGATAAAATTGTACACTACAACAGTCAGATTATTCTGCAAACTGTTGAGAATATGATCACTCATTTGTCTTGCAGCGTTCACATTGGTGATTTTTTGATAGTCTATCTTAAGTGGCTTGCGTACCAAACGATCTATCTGTGATCTTAGAAGCTCACCCTCAAACATGTTTTTACCACCTTCTTCATAATCATCCAGCCACCATGAACCATAGTGCTTTTTTATATCTCGGGGCAGCATCCCCGCAAATATCGCATTGCGACTATACTGCGTTGCCGTCGGCAAAATGCTATAAAACACTTGCTCTTCTCTGACGTGGTACAAGGATGAAATCATTGGCTCGATAATCTTCCACTGGTCATATCTCAAGTTGTCCAATAAAAACAAAAACGTAGGTTGTCCTTCATCCAATCGGGGGAGCAAGTACTCTTTAAACAAGTTGTGGCTCATCACCGGAGCACCCTCTTCTCCATTCACCCAAGAAGCATAGTTCTTGGACACATACTTCGAAAACTCTGCATTGGCCTCCGTTTTTTGCATCTGTAGGATGTCCATCATCTCTTGAGTGTCAGACTGATCCAACTTTAATTCCCAAGATATGATCTTATTATAAATATCTACCCATCCCTCGACATCCAGTCCACTATTGATCTCCATCAAGATCTTTCGAAACTCAACTTGGTAGTCCGTTACTGTCTTTTCGCTTACCAGTCTTTTGTTGTCAATCAGTTTTTTGAGTGTTAACAAAATTTGGTTGGGATTGACTGGTTTGATCAGATAATCATCAATCTGAGAGCCTATCGCCTCTTCCATAAGATTCTCGGCCTCATTCTTGGTAATCATCACAATAGGTACATTGCTGTTGATCTCTTTTAACTTAGCGAGGGTCTCCAGCCCCGAAATACCCGGCATACTCTCATCCAAAAAAACGACATCTACATCTCTTTCTTCTTCAAATACCTCAAGTGCATCATGCCCATTTGTCACAGTGACAATCTCATAACCCTTCTTGTCCAGAAAAAACAATTGAGGTTTGAGCATATCTATTTCATCGTCCGCCCAGAGTATTTTGATTACTGCCATACTTTCATCGTCTTATTTTATCACTGCAATGTTACAGATCATGGCCAATGAAACGAGCGTTAGATTTTATTTAGTATCTCTACGTCATTTTCGGTATAATATTGGTTATATTATTTGCAATGTCTAAAATCAAGATATTCAATGATCCTATTTATGGGTTGATCAACTTTTCATTCGAAAGTATATATGAATTGATCGATCATCCCTACTTTCAACGTTTGCGAAGGATATGCCAGATCGGTATGTCTTCATACGTTTATCCCGGAGCAACACACACGAGATTCCACCATGCTATCGGTGCTACATACCTCTCTGATATGCTGTTGGCACAGCTAAAACTCAAAGGCATCTCAATCTCTAAAGAAGAACACGAGGCATGTCTGATAGCAACCTTGCTACACGATATTGGCCACGGCCCGTTCTCACACGCCCTCGAATACACATTGATGCCCCTGCATCATGAGCAAATCACGCTCAGGGTTATGCATCGGCTCAACGATATTTTTAAAGGAAAGTTGAGCTTGGCAATCGAAATGTTTGAGGACAAGTATCATCGGACGTTCTTTAAACAAATATTGTCCAGTCAACTAGATGTGGATCGCATGGATTATCTCAATAGAGATAGTTACTATACCGGAGTGGCCGAAGGCATCATCGGCTATCAACGATTGATCAAAATGATGAACGTATTTGATGGACGGCTTGTCGTAGAGCAAAAAGGCTTGCATTCTGTAGAGAAGTTTATCATCAGCAGACACTTAATGTATCACCAGGTTTACTTACACAAAACCTGTATATCCGCTGAACAAATGCTCAAGCTATTGGTCAAAAGATACAAAGAAGTTGCCTCCGAGAGCCCCCCAAGTACGCTGCATCACTTACTCTTCCACCACAATAAAACCTCCGAATCATCATTAGATTTGTTTTTAGATATAGATGACAATGACATATTATACTTGATCAAAATATGTAGGTTCCACTCCGATATTATGTTAAAATATCTGGCCAATAGCTTAATAAATCGAAATTTGTTTAAATCCGAGATATCAGACCAACCCTTTGACAAAGCTCACATTCGGCAAGTGAAACGTGATACTATTAATTTATTGGGATGGTCAGCGTATTTGATTGAAAAAATCGTTACTTTTGGCAGTGAAGAGAACATACTGTACAGCCATACAGACGAAATTTATTTATTTGCTAAAGATCATAAATCAACAGTTACCTTTTCAAGTCTTACCCGTCTTAAGTATCGATATGACGCGACCATGCATCACTTCTTATCGTATCCATACATGGGTTTACATTGACTAATAATGCTTATCTTTATTCAAAATATTAAAAATCAAGTCCAAACACATTCTTTAATTTAAAAACGCTTTCAAAAACTATGAAACATTTTAACTCATTGTTGACCGCATGTCTTCTTTTTATGACACTCGGTCTTTATGCCCAACCTGAGGCTGGAATGCACTCAGAAGCCGGCAAATGCTACGCCAAATGTATAATCGCCGATCAGTACGAAACAGTTACTGAAAAAGTATTGGTGAAAGAAGCTTCTTCAAAAGTTTCAATCAGCCCAGCTACATTTGAGACAGTAACGGAGCAAGTTCTTGCAAAAGAAGCTGGAAATTCGCTCAGCGTAATTCCCGCTACTTTCGAAACAGTTTCTGAACAAAAAATTGCTCAAGAAGCTTCTACTTCTATTTCTATCCAGCCAGCTACATTCGAAACAATGACTGAGCGAAAGCTTGCCAAAGAAGCACCTCGTGCTATCGCTGGCGCTTTGGTAAGTGGTCAAATGGGAGAAGAAGGTACGCTTACTACTTCAGCAGCCAGATTTGAAAATGCCTCTGAGCAAGTATTGGTCAAAGCGGCCTACACAGAATTGCGCATAATCCCCGCAACTTTCGAAACAGTATCGGAAGAAAAGCTCGTCGCACCGGCTTATTCTACTCTTAAGGTAGTTCCCGCTGTTTATGAGACTGTCACCGAACAAGTGCTTAGCAAAGAAGGCTATACAGTATTGAAGGTCATACCGGCTGAATACGAGACTGTCACCGAACAAGTATTGGTGAAAGCTGCCTACTCTACCATTTCAACTTCGCCAGCTGTCTATGAGACCGTAACTGAACAAAAATTGGCTCAAGAGGCAGGTACGCGTATCGAAAGAGTTCCTGCAGAGTTTGAAACTGTAACTGAAACGATCCAAACCGCAGCCGCTTCAACCAAGTGGGTAAAGAAAAAAGCAGATCGTAACTGCCTAAGTGCTGACCCTAACGATTGTCTAGTATGGTGTCTTGTGGAAATACCGGCTCAACATCGTACCGTAACAAAGCAAGTTCGCAAGGCTTGTGCCGCAGGATGGACAGCAAGTGGTGATGACTGTATCCGTACGGTGGAGATACCTGCTAAGTACACAACTATCTCATATCAGAAACTTGTGAATCCGGCGTCTAGTACAAAGACTGAAGTTCCAGCCAAATACACAACCCGGACTTACCGCAAGCTAAAGTCCGCAGCTCGTACGGAAGCTACCAATGTACCGGCAGTATATACTACTTATAGTTACCAAAAATTGGTGACACCGGCTCATACAGTGTCTGTTCAAGTACCAGCTCGTTATGAAACAATTACGTATCAGAAATTAAAGTCTCCTGCTACTACAGAAGTAATTGAAATTCCTGCGACGTATAGAACAAGAACATTCCAAACATTGGCAAGTGATGCTATGGCAACAATTGTGCCTTGCGGTAACAGAGTCATCCTTGAAAACGTAAACTTTGAAACCGGATCTGCAGTTCTTAAAGCAAGTTCTATGGCTGAAATACGTAGAATAGCCCAACAATTGAAAGGTGATCCCGGATCTACCGCCAAGTTGATTGGCCACACGGATAACCAAGGAGGTGAAGAAATGAATCACTCTCTTTCGCATCGTAGAGCCAAGGCAGTCTATGACGCACTCGTTGATGCAGGAATTGCAGCATCAAGATTGAGTTATGAAGGTATGGGAGAATCTTCTCCTATTGCAACCAATGAAACTGCTGCAGGAAGAAGAAAAAACAGAAGGACAGAAATGGTGACTTCCGGAACAACAGGCGAGACTGATTGTAATACTTATACAACTATCTCGTATCAGAAGTTATCAAGAGATGCTCAACCTGTTGTAACTGAGATTCCTGCTCGATATGAGACAGTAACTTCTCAAGTGGTAGCTAAAGATGCAATGACCACTTCTACAGAGATTCCAGTACAGTATGCAACTCGAAGCTATAAAAAATTGGCTTCTGCTGCTGCTACTACACTAACAGAGACTCCGGCTCAATACAGAGAGATTACCAAGCGACAACTCGTCAAGCCAGGTGGGTTTACTGAGTGGAGAGAAGTCGTTTGTGACGCGGATATTACTCCTTCTTTTTATAGAAGAGTTCAACAGGCCTTAAATGACAGAGGTTATAATGTAGGTGCTGTTGACGGAATCATAGGTGCCGCTACCAAATCTCAATTGACGAAATTCCAAAGAGATAATAATCTTCCGATTGGTAGACTAGACTTCGAAACATTGAAAGCCCTTGGTGTAAGACAATAAACAACCATGGCGATCTAGTAGATCATTAGTAATTCATAATTACTTACAGCTTAAAAAAAGGCTTCGCAATATAAAATGCGAAGCCTTTTTTTATTCTCTGGAATATAGACCGTCATATTCATTTTTAAATCCTTGGAAAGCATCCTCCGAAAATAATATCCCTGCATTCATAAAGTGAGGTTGATATATTTAGCCCTGAATACGTACATAGTAATGTTATAGCTATACTTTTGCGCTTTCTTCTTCAATAAGTAAAAAAATGAGTGCCATGGATAATGTGTTTCATCTGATGCAAAAGGAATTGCAACGGCAGCGACAAGGTGCTGAGTTAATCGCCTCCGAAAACTTTGTGAGTCAACAAGTTATGACTTCTATGGGTAGTTGTCTTACCAACAAATACGCTGAGGGCTATCCGGGCAAAAGATACTATGGAGGGTGCGAAGTCATTGATGAGATAGAATCTCTGGCCATAGATCGTCTAAAGCTACTGTTTGGTGCTGCCTATGCCAACGTACAACCACATTCAGGAGCTCAAGCCAATGCTGCAATATTCTTAGCAGTGTTGCAACCGGGTGATACAATTCTAGGTTTCGATTTATCTCATGGCGGACACCTGTCTCATGGATCTCCGGTCAATTTTTCCGGCAAGGTTTACAAGCCAGTTTTCTACGGAGTCGAACGGGAAAGCGGGATCATAGACATGGACAAAGTAAGTTCCATGGCTATAAAGCACCGTCCAAAATTGATTATATGTGGAGCCTCTGCATATAGTCGTGATTGGGATTATGCGCGATTTAGAGCCATCGCTGATGAAGTAGGCGCGCTTCTATTGGCAGATATTGCACATCCTGCCGGTCTCATTGCCAAAGGGCTGCTCAATGATCCTCTTCCACATTGTCACATTGTAAGTTCTACTACACACAAGACATTGAGAGGGCCTCGAGGTGGCATCATTATGATGGGTTCTGACTTTGAAAATCCCTGGGGACGACGGACAAAAAAAGGCAATCCGATAATGATGTCAAGTATTCTGAATAGTGGCGTATTTCCCGGTATGCAAGGCGGTCCGCTGGAACACATTATAGCGTCCAAAGCCATTGCCTTTGGAGAGGCGCTGGACGATAGTTTTAAATCCTATGGACAACAAGTGATCGCCAATGCCTCCGCAATGGCGAAAGCCTTTGTGGAAAAACAGTATAAAGTCATCTCGGGAGGAACAGAAAACCACCTAATGCTGATAGATCTGCGTTCTAAAAAAGTAACGGGAAAGGAAGCCGAGAAAGCCCTTGTTGCAGCAGATATCACCGTCAATAAAAATATGGTTCCATATGATGATAAAAGCCCTTTTGTCACTTCGGGGATTCGAATCGGGACAGCAGCGATCACATCTCGAGGATTGAAAGAAGATGATTGTGTTCAACTTGTCGATTGGATCGATGATGTTATTCAAAATCCTCAAAACACTTCTATCATCAGAGAAACAAAGCAACAAATCAACAAATTTATGTTAGATTTTCCCCTGTATCCGGATTACAATATCACCTAAATCACCTGCTTCTTAGAGATACGGATACTGAATATGGGATAAAAACAGACCCTCCGGAGGTGCACTGAATATATGCTTTGGTTTTACTCCTTGACCGATGGCCTTTTCCAAATAATCGATATCCAATTTTCCCACCGCTACATGAATCGAAGTACCGACAATCAGCCTGACCATACCACGCAAAAACCGATCAGAAGTAATATGATACGTATAGGACTGACCGTCCGCTCCCTGGATCCAACGACTCTCTTTCAATAGGCAGATTTTATGCTTAACATCTGTGTGGGTCTTGCAAAAAGTACTGAAGTCCTGATATTTTAACAACATTTGAGCAGTTGCCTCCAACAAGGAGAAATCCATCCGTCGAGCCATGGGATAATAAGAGGAAAATCGTCTCACAAAAGGATCCTTTTCTGTATGCAGATGATATATATAGGAACGACTTATAGCATCAAATCGCGCATGCGCTTCAACATCAACGTTCCTCACCTCACGTATGGCAATGTCTCTGGGGAGTACTTGATTGAGTTTATATCTAAGCTGTTCTATAGATATGGTCGTGTCGAGATCCACATGAAAAAAATAACTATTTGCATGCACCCCAGCATCCGTCCTCCCGCATCCAACTATGCTTACAAGTTCACTCCCGGTGATTGTCGCCAATCCGATCTCAATGGTCTCTTGAATCGTAACGGCATTTGATTGGCGCTGCCATCCTGCATAATGCGTACCGTCATAGGCTATTCTGAAAAAATATCGCATTGCAATACAATCTGCTATGCTACTTTGAGTTTACTTAGCTTGGAGCCAGATAGTTCCTTCTCAATCAGCGCCCTATCGACTACAAACTCTTGAATGACCTCTTGAGAAGGAAGATGAAACATCGCATCGGTGAGAATCTCTTCACAGATCGAACGTAACCCCCGAGCACCCAATCTAAACTCTATGGCCTTTTTGGCAATCAATTCAACAGCCTCATCTTCAAATATCAAATGAATTCCTTCTAGTTCGAATAGCTTTTGGTACTGCTTTAACAGAGCGTTCTTAGGTTCTCTAAAAATACGAATCAGGATTTCCTCTGTCAGAGGTTCTAAATAAGTTAAGACCGGCAAACGTCCCAATAATTCAGGTATTAACCCAAAAGATTTGATATCTTGATGTGTAATATGCCCTAGCAGGGAAAATTCCTCTACACGTTCCTCATCATTTTTAAAGCCTATAACATGATTGTTGAGACGTTTGGCGATGATTTTATCAATACCACTAAATGCCCCTCCACAAATGAATAAGATGTTGGAAGTATCAATCTTGATCATCTTTTGCTCCGGATGTTTTCTTCCTCCATGGGGAGGTACATTGACTTCTGTTCCTTCAAGCATTTTGAGGAGAGCTTGCTGAACCCCTTCGCCAGACACATCTCTTGTAATAGAAGGGTTGTCTCCCTTGCGAGCGACCTTATCAATCTCATCAATATACACTATACCTCTCTGGGCAGCCTCTACATTAAAATCACACACTTGCAGCAATCGACTCAACATACTCTCTACATCTTCTCCGACATATCCCGCCTCTGTAAAAACAGTCGCATCAACAATGGCAAAGGGAACATCTAAAAAGCGAGCAATGGTTTTGGCCATCAAGGTTTTGCCCGTCCCCGTTTCTCCCACAAACAAAATATTGGACTTTTCGATTTCTACTTCTTCGAGCAAGCGATTGTAGTTGAGCCGCTTATAGTGATTGTACACAGCTACGGATAAGTATTTTTTTGCGTCATTTTGTCCGATCACATATTGATCCAAATACTCCTTTATATCTTTTGGTTTAATATCCTCGGGCAAGGAAAAGTTGCCATCACTATCCGTAACGTTGCGGTGCAACTCCTGCATGACAATCTCATTGGCCTGCTCGACACAAGTATCACATATGTGACCCTCTATTCCTGCTATTAAAAGCAATGCATCACCTTTTTCTTTTCCGCAAAAGGAACATACCGGAATTTTTCTTGCTGCCATTTTATATCAATTTAGAGTAACCGCGTGCATTGATCAACTACTGCTCTTTCTTTCTGCTCAACACTTCGTCAACCAGACCATATTCTAAAGCTTGATTGGCAGTTAACCATTTGTCTCGATCACAATCCTCTTCTATAGTGGCAATATCCTTGCCAGTATGCTGAGACAGGATCTCATACAGCTCGTTTTTCATGTCTTTAATCAAATGATAGGAGATTTCCATATCACTAAATTGACCCTGCATTCCTCCTGAAGGTTGGTGAATCATCACCCTACTGTGCGGAAGGCAACTGCGCTTTCCCTTAGTGCCGGCAGACAAAAGCACTGCGCCCATAGATGCTGCCAAACTTGTACAAATCGTACCGACATCCGGTGTGACATATTGCATTGTATCATAGATTCCCAATCCGGCTATCACACTACCTCCGGGACTATTGATAAACATTTGGATATCCATCTTTGGATCTGCACTCTCCAAAAACAACAATTGAGCTTGGACAACATTGGCTACGTAATCGTTGACAGGTACGCCCATAAAAATGATGCGATCCATCATAAGCCTTGAAAAAACATCCATCCCAACGATATTCATCTGACGCTCTTCGATAACCTGTGGGGTAAACCCCTCAATATTGGGAACTGCTTGGCTCATGTATTTCTCGATATGCATACCACTCATGCCCATGTGCTTTGTAGCATACTTCTTAAATTCTTCTTGACTATACATCTTTGTTGTTCTTTTTGTACTTTAATTTGAATTATAACTACGCACCACCAATCAACACTGAGATAAAAAGTTCATACCTCCTCATATTAGCGTATCTCCGGCGAGCAATTACGCTAAATTCTATACTCTAACCAAGTTATCCCTGTATTTGTTCTAAGATCTCACTATACTCCTCAACGGATATCATCTTTTCTTCCAGCTTAACGGTAATGTAAATCTTTTCTAAGATCTCTTCTGCAAACAATTCCTCAAATTTTTTCTTCACTTTATCCTCTCTTTCCATCATACTCGACGTCATACGTTCAAAATCCATGCCCTCAATGTCATACCCATACTCAATAAATTGCTCTTGGAGCTCTTTCTTTAGCCCTTCTTGAATCATCTCCTTGGTGATCTCTATCTGATACTGCTCAGATAACTTCTCCTTGATCAAGGTCCAAGTCAGATTTTTGACTAGGTCATCATATTCCTCCTCCAGATACTCAGCCGTCAATTCTTCATTTTTTATCAACAACCACCGCTTCAAAAAATCATCGGGATAGGCAGGATGGTTCTTCTCAATCAATGATTCCATTATCTTGCGCTTGGTCAAGTTCATTGCATTTACGGCGTAGAAATCTTCTAAGACATTTCGAATAAAAGCTTTGGCTGCCTCCAGATCCTTGATTTCTTCTTTTGGATCAAACACCGTTTCAAAAAATGTCTCATCTAAGGTCGCCGGAATCAATCGCTTGATGGTTACTACCTTGGCAATCATAATCGGGCTGACATCCTCCGGTGCGCCTTCAAGAAAATACTTGTGGACATAATCCTCCTCCGTATTCTCCTCAAAATTGTATATGTCGATTTCCAATTCAAAGTCCTTCTTTTGGCTCAACAAAGCTTCTTGGTATTCCGAAGTGAGACTCTCTACCAAAATACTGATCTCACCAGACCAAGTTGGACGATCCACAGTTTCCTTTTCTCTAATCTCAACAACAACGACATCCTTCACCTCTATTGGAGCATCTACTTCTTCCTGATTGCCCTGTCTCCTCCGCAAATTTTCGATCTCTTTATCCACTTGACTCTCATCTACGGTGACGATAAATTTCTCATGCTGATCCTCCGGACTCACCCCTTGAACATCAATATCCGGAGCCAATCCAATATCAAATTTAAACTGATATGATTCTAAAGATTTTGTGCCAAAACTAAATTCCTCCTGATCTTCTGCGGGTATAGGTTCACCCAAAGTTTTTAAGTTGTTTTCCTGTATATATCCTTGAATCCCCTCTTGAAGAACAGTGTTAATCGATTCCATCAATGCACTCTTTCCAAACATTTTCCGAATGGCCGACAGGGGCGTTTTCCCTTTGCGGAATCCCTTAAGATGAGCTGTTTTACTGAATTTTTTCAACTCTTTATTATAGAGATCCTTATAATCACTTGGATCGAGAGATATGACAAGTTGTGATGACAGATGTCCTGTATCAATCAAATCTATATGCATAGCTTTTATTTTATAACTACTTAGTTATCCTTTATCGGAACTGGGTACTAGAGAACTTTCGCGCAGCGGGCATAATCCACTGAACGATCATACACCCAGCGATTTTGTCCAATAATTGATGTTGATTTTGATGAGTGATATCTCTACATACAATACGATCCCTGTCAACAGGGAAAAATACAAACCTAACAACTTGTTTAAGAATCAAATACTTAGATTTTGAGCTTATCACTTTTGTTTGTGCGGGTGGAGGGACTCGAACCCCCAAGCCGTGAAGCACTAGATCCTAAATCTAGCGTGTCTACCAATTTCACCACACCCGCATGTCAATTTGAGCGCGCAAAGATAATTTCTTTCTATGAATTCACGTCATTAAATGCATCAAAAACATAAAAGTCTAAGCGTTCTACCCTTCAACATAGTACTTCAAAAAGCCCAATTTTCCCACTATGATAAATAACACATCAATATGTAACATATATCACTTGTTCTTCTCTTCATAAAAGTTATTTTCGTAGATAAAAACCTTAACTTAGAATAGGTCTAAGTCTATATAAAGAAATTTATGCCTCATTTTTCAGAAGTATATACACCTGCGGAATTGACTAAAGTGCATAGCGAGTATGATGTACTGATGGCATCTCTGTCAACAAAATTGCAGGATGACGATGAACGCAATGTAATGCAGGCTTTTAATCTAGCCGTTGATGCGCACAAAAATCAGCGTCGCAAATCAGGAGAGCCCTATATCCATCACCCCATAGAAGTTGCGAGGATCTGTCATGAGGAGATAGGTCTGGGTCCTACTGCAATAATATGTGCCTTACTCCATGATGTGGTTGAAGATACACCGATAGTTATTGAGGAGATTGAAGAACTCTTTGGCCCAAAAATATCCCTAATTGTCGATGGGCTCACCAAACTCGATGGATTGTACAATGTGGACGGCAATCAAAATGCGGCCAATCTCAAAAAAGTGCTGAGTACTTTGGTCAATGACGTTCGTGTCGTACTGATCAAAATGGCAGATCGATTGCACAATCTCCGCACAATCAGTCCCATGCCTCAGCATAAGCAACTGAAAATCGCTGCTGAGACAATGTACATTTATGCTCCGTTGGCCCACCGTCTCGGTTTATACAAAATCAAAACAGAGTTTGAAGATATCTGTATGAATATCACAGATACAGAACAGTACCAGGAGATAGAACGAAAGCTCCATGACAACGAAGATGAAAGACAGAGATATCTGAAAAAATTCATCAAACCCCTCAAGCCCTCTATCAATGATATGGGTATTAAGTTTCGCATAATCGCAAGACCTAAGGCGATATCTTCGATCTGGAACAAGATAAGGAAGAAGAATGTATCGATAGATGAGATCTACGACCTGTTTGCCGTACGCATTATTATTGACGTAGAGAGGCCCATGGAAAAATCAGCATGTTGGCAGATATACAGCATTATCACTGATCACTATAAACCCATTCCCGAACGTTTAAAAGATTGGGTCACAACACCCAAGGGAAATGGTTATGAATCATTGCATACAACAGTTATTGGCCCCGGAGGAAGATTTGTCGAAGTACAGATCCGAAGTGAACGAATGGACGATATTGCCGAACGTGGGTTTGCTGCTCACTGGAAATACAAAGGCCTCAAGAATGATGACAATGTTTATGATAAGTGGCTGGATAATATCCGAACACTTCTTGAGAATCAAAATGGTGATGCCATTGAATTTTTAGCGGATTTTAAGACCAACTTGTTTAGTAAAGAAGTATATGTATTTACCCCTAACGGGGATATGCGTATTCTTCCTCAAGGAGCAACTGCGCTGGACTTTGCCTTTGACATTCACTCAGATGTTGGCGCTCGTGCCACCTCCATCAAGGTCAACAGCAAACTTGTTCCGATGGGCTACATCCTACAAAATGGAGATCAAGTAAAAGTCACTACATCCAAAAATCAAAGCCCGTCTGAATCTTGGCTAAAACTTGTGATCACCGGAAAGGCGAGATCCAAAATTCGATCTTCTCTGAATGAGCAGAAAAAACAACTGGCAGATATCGGAAAAGGTAAACTCCAAAGAAAACTAAAGAGCATCAAAGTCGAGTTTGAAGAGGTGCTCGAAAAGTTGGTCACCCACTTTGGGTTTAAGACCCGTCAGGAACTCTATCTCGCAGTAGAAGACGGAATCGTCAAAATGTCCCAAATTTCTAAATTCATAAATAGTGAAGATACGGCTCTCAAGGTTATTAAAGAACATACACATATAGAGCGTCCAGATAGAAAAAACATAGTTGATACTAAGGATGTGTTTATAACTATTAACGATGAACCTGCCGAACAGTACAAGTATGAATTGTCCTCTTGTTGCAATCCGGTGCCGGGAGATGAGATTTTTGCCTTTCTAACCACCAATGCAGGGATGAAAATCCATAGACTGAATTGCTCTAATGCTTCAAATCTGTTTACCAACTACGGCTATAGGATACTCAAAGCCAATTGGAATGAAAAACAATCCAAAGACTTTGTTGTAGAATTGGGGATTACCGGAATTGACTCAGGCCCCGGTGTTATCCAAACACTCACTAACGAACTGTCCAACAACCAAAACATAAATATCCGGGCATTTAGTATCCAAGGCGAAGAAGGTGTTTATCAGGGCAAAGTGAAGATTGCCGTAAGGGATAAAGATCAACTCAATCTAATCATAAAGTCACTCAAAAAACTCGAGAATATATCCACTGTCGAACGTATTTCATCTTAAAGTTATGTCAGAAGAAAATATCAATATCACTAGGTACAAAGCAGCAGAGAAAAAATTTAAATTTTTTTTAGAAACCAACAAAAACCGTAAAACGCCTGAGCGATTCGCGATTCTAAAAGAGATTTATGTCAACCAACATCATTTTGATGCAGAGGAGCTCTACATCAAAATGAAACAAAATGCCTATCGCGTAAGCCGCGCTACAATATACAACACCTTGGATATCCTCGTCAGTTGTGACTTGGTCAGAAGACATCAATTTGGTGTAAACAAAACATTGTACGAACGTAGTTATGGATTTGCCAAGCACGATCACTTTATATGTACGAGATGTGGAGCTATCGAAGAATTTGATGATATGGGCGTGCACACTGCCGTCAATAACCAAGGCGAACTGCTCAATTGGAAGATTGAACACCACGCTCTGAATATCTATGGATTATGTGATAAATGTCAACAAAATCACTCAGCCGAATAATCTTTAGAAGTCATCTCGCGGATCCATTGCACATATGGTGAACTTCCATCCTGAATCTCAATCATCAATATCTCAGGTACTTCATAAGGATGTATGCTTATTACTCTTTTTTCTACTGCCTTATAATGTCTCTGTACAGTCTTGACAATACATAAGTATTCCTCCGTATGCTCAACCTTGTCCTTCCAGGTATAACAACTCTGTATCGGCCCGAGGATTTGGACACAAGCTGCAAGACGATCCTCGACCAATACTGAAGCTATCATATTCGCAGATTTCTTGTCCGGTGTTGCTATGTGTATTTGGACTATCATAAGCTGTTTAAAGACCGAGATCGCTTTTTATTCTGTCTATTTTATCCTCCAACAATCGACTTGTCTTCTCTATATCCGCCCGACATGACACGGGAGCATTGACACTACAATAAAACTTTATTTTCGGCTCCGTCCCCGAAGGTCTAGCCGATACTATGCTTCCGTCTGCTGTGATAAATTGCAACACATTGGATTTGGGCAATGCTATCGTTCCTTCCGTTTCCAACAGCAAGTCTCGAGATATTTGGTTGAGATAATCTTTTACTTCTACAACTGCAGACCCTCCCAAAGACACAGGAGGATTGTCTCTGTATCTCTCCATCATAGATTGAATCTCTTCGGCACCACTTTTGCCCTTTTTTACCAATGAAATCAACGCCTCTTTATAAAAACCATATTTGACGTAAGTCTCCATCAAAGCCTCATAAACACTCATCCCTTGATCCTTGTAGTACGCCGTCATCTCCGCGATGATACCACAAGAGACAACCGCATCCTTATCTCTGGCATGCTCACCGATCAAATATCCATAACTCTCCTCACCTCCAACAACAAATCTTCTCTTCCCTTCCAACTGTGTCATAATCGCTCCGATATGTTTAAATCCCGTCAAAGTATTGTAGCAGTGAACATCCATATCTTCAGCTATTTTCTCCAATAGATTGGTCGTCACAATGGTCTTAACAATATATTGATTGCCATCCAATCTGCCAGCTCGCTTCCAAGCACCCAAAACATATCCAAACAACAAAACAGCCGTTTGATTGCCATCCATCAATACCATCTCACCACGATCATCCGGTATGGCTATACCCACTCGATCAGCATCCGGATCAGTCGCAAGAACCAAATCCGCCTGAATAGCTCGAGCCGTATTCAAAGACATTGTCAAGGCCTCTTTTTCCTCCGGATTAGGGTAAACTACAGTCGGAAAATCTCCATCTACCTTCATTTGCTCTTCAACAAGTGTTACATTGTCAAAACCCAAACGATTGAGAAGCTTTGGCACAAGAACACCTCCAGTCCCATGTATAGGAGAAAATACAATCTTTAGATCTTTTTGCCGCTTGATGACAGCGCGATCCATCGACTCACGCATAATAGCGCTGAGATATAGCTCATCCATCTCCACACCGATCCGCTCGATGAGAGCGCTATTGCCATCAAATCTGACGTCGTCTATACTGTTCACTTTACGCACCTCCTCCATCACCTTGGCATCATGCGGTTCGACTAGTTGCCCTCCATCTGCTCCATACGCCTTGTACCCATTGTACTCCTTGGGATTGTGAGATGCCGTCAACATAACACCACTCTGGCATCCCAACTCTCGAATCGCAAAAGACAATTCGGGTGTCGGTCTCAACCCATCAAAAAAGTACACATAGATACCATTAGCACTAAATACATCCGCTGTCAATTGAGCCAATTCGATAGATCGGTTGCGATTGTCGTGAGCAATCACCACCTTGATGCTTTGATCCGGATAGGTGGACTTTAAATAATTGCTCAGCCCTTGTGTCGCTCTACCAAAGGTGTATTTATTGACTCTATTGGATCCCACACCCATGATCCCACGCAATCCACCGGTTCCAAATTCCAAATCTTTATAAAAAGCGTCCGTTAATTCTTCATAGGCCTTTCGATCCAGAGCCTCTTGAATCACTTTTTTTGTCTCTTTATCATAATTTCCGCTCAACCAATCGTTGATTTTGTGCCTTATTTCCTCATTCAACTCCTTCATAATTGCATTTTTTTTGCCTTGAATCGTTACTATTAAGGTAGGCGTCATTTTGGCTAAAAAAAAATAATATCTTAAAGTGTGGTATTACTTCATACGATCAGTTCTCTCCAATGGCCTTGTCGGGATTCAATAAATCATAAAATTGGTTGAGTTTCGGCAGAATAATAATACGGGTTCTTCTATTGGCAGAGCGTCCATCAGCAGTATCATTGTCAGCGATAGCATTATACTCGCCTCTACCGGCAGCTATCAATCGATTGGGGTCAATACTATAATTTTTTTGTAGGACACGGACGACAGAAGTAGCTCTCTTGACACTCAGATCCCAGTTGTCATTCAGACATGCACTTTGAATCGGAACATTGTCCGTATAACCTTCAACCATGACTTCCAAGTCCGGTCTTGATTCGATGATTTTTGCAATCTTGCCCAATACTTCATTGGCTCTCGGTGTAATGATTGTACTACCACTCTGAAAGAGCATCTTGTCCGAAAGATTGATAAATACTACCGTCTTGTCCACCTTAATCTCAACATCTTGATCTGCGACACCTTGAGCCAACACACCTTTTAAGTTAACTGCCAAAGCAAGGTTTATGGAGTCCGCTTTGGTTTTGGCTGTCTGCAAGAGACGTATATATCGATCCCTATTTTCCATTTGCGCCAATGTTTCCTTAATGTTTTCATTGGCGGATTGTGAGAGTATGGTCAAGTCTCCTACTGTTTCTACCTGTTGTTCGATGCGCTTGCGCAAATCTTCAATCTGTTCCTCTCGGATACTCAAAGTCCTTTTGGTACTACCGAGCTCTACTTGCAATTGTTCTTTGGTTGCATCCAACTGAGCGATTTTAGCTACATAGTCATCCATCTCCTGGCGACAATCATTGAGTTGTGCATTGACGACTCCCAAGTCTCGACCGGATTGATTCAACTGCTCCTGTAAGGATGCTATTTCTTTCTTGCTCGCTGCACATGATGTCAACAAGAGGCCTATCATCACCAATATTCCAAAATGTTTGAATTCGATCATAATTTTATTTTTTATGTTTCTAAAATAGTATCACTTTACCAATCTTTACAACGGTGATCCAACAGTGATATTTTGACCATATCATACATCTGATCCCAGATAAAGACTCTGCCTGTAATGTAGGATATTCAATCGAGTACTACCAAATATATTGGCTCTAAAATACACGACGAACCTCATTATTAATACTACTTTAACAAGGTCGTTAAGATTCTCTAAGGTATGAAGATGGTTACGTGAATGAAAGAAACGCAATAATACGTTTTAGAATGACTTCACAGAATTTTTTTTGCTTTGTAACCGTTTGATATCGTCGATATTTGGGTTGAGGCGATACGCCACTATTCACACTACTCATCATAAATCCTCGTTACTTTGCCATATGAATATCTCGCAAAACCAAACGATAAAAGCCATTGAGCGTGAAGTCTATGATTCGTATCGCGGCAACGAAGCCGGACACGATTGGTGGCACATCGTAAGGGTGAAGAATAATGCTCTATCCATATTAAAATCTACCAAGGACGCTGATCCATACATTGTCCACCTTGCCGTACTCCTTCATGATATAGCTGACGCCAAATTTTACGATGGTGACGAATCCATCAATCACAATGTGGCAAAACAGATCCTCCAAAGACATCATGTAAACCCAGCGGAGATGGAAGAAGTATTACTTATCATCCAGCACATGTCTTACAGAAAGAGCTTTGACAACAATGAATATTCCTCGATTGAGATGGATGTCGTGCAAGATGCAGACCGATTGGATGCTATCGGGGCTATAGGGATCGCCCGAGCTTTTAGCTATGGTGGTTATAAAGGGCGTGTATTCTATGATCCTGATATCGCTCCCATACGACATCACAATAGCAAGTCTTATCAACAAAGTACCGCTCCAACAATCAATCACTTCTACGAAAAGCTCCTGCTTCTAAAAGATAAAATGAAAACAGAAGAAGGAAA
>JAJRXG010000321.1 GCA_024276375.1 Bacteroidota bacterium
AAAGGTGATAAACTACCCTATGGCCGATGATGAAAAATGTGAATTGGGGTAAGTCCGCTTGTAAAAGGAATAGGTAGCTCCTTCATCTCTATAATACAATCCCAATTGAACATAAGAATACACCGCCAGTGAGGCTATCAAACCTCCTATAACAATAGCAATGGGTGTTAAACTGCCGATCATCGACACAGAAATGCCGAGGATTGTAAATATCCCACCACCAACCATATCTCCCAGTGCAATGGCGATTAATTCTGTAAGCCCTAAACTCTTGTTTCTTTTTCTATGTAAGGTCATATTGTTTTCTTCTCCTGGGATACGATCCTATTGTCTCGATTGCTGCGTTTTTAGTATCTGATAGACCATCTCTATCATCCCGGCGATGTGATTGCGGATGAGGGTATTGGGTTTCTGATGACCATTGGCGACGATCGATAATAAAACATATTCGCCTTGAGTGATTTCTAAAATACCCGTATAAGCCACAACGGCATCTATAGATCCCGATTTCAACCAAGCGTGAGATTGTACCTTCTGTCCCTTTAAAAAGTACTTTAGACTCCCATCAATTCCTGCCTTTGGCAGCAGACTTAGCACCTCATCAACCCCCCACTTGTCGATGTGCCTTGCTATAAAAGCAGTCATAAATGCCGGAGATACCCGATTGCGCATCGATAAGCCGCTCCCATCCTCTTGGTGATATCCATTCGTGCCAATGCCCTCTTGATTCAGATAAGTCATCATGGCTTTCTGACCTGATCGCCATGTTCCTTGGTCAAAATAGCGCGCTCCCATCAATTTAAAAAAGGCATCGCAATAGAGATTGTTGCTTGTGACATTGGCGTGAAAGACCAGATCCTTCAACATGGGTGATACTATTTTTAACAAGGGAATAATATTGACCTTCTCAACATCTTTTACTTTTACATATCCCACCCTAATGCCTCGAACAGCAAGTCGAAATCGCAATAGATCTCCAAACCACACCCTACTATCAGGAATTGCTCCTTTGATAACAAATCGACCGGATCCGACGGGGATCGTTCCCCTTACTATCTTGTGCAGCCCATAAGGATCTCCATAAATATAAGCCTGATCTCCGGAGTTCTTCTCTGCCGTTGTCACCTTGCTAACTATATGGAGCCCCATTGCCTCCGGTGTTATGCTACCCACACCAACAGGCCTGCCAATCTCATTGCTGCGATCCAGTGCCAGGTAGTAGAGGTTCTCATGAAGGTTGAGCCCCCAGACGCCCGTCGCGTAATAATTGCACAAATCATCCCACATCCATCCGGGATGAATGGCCTCATCATCACAAATCGCTGCATCAACGAGTATGTCCCCTTCAACACATGTGATAACATTGTCTATACTCGCGATTATTTGATTGAGCACATCACTGATGCCGGATGCTTGACGGTCTCTACCAGAACCCAAACTCGGATCTCCACTACCTCGGATGATAAGATCTCCATACAGTGTTCCATCACGCATTAACTCTCCCCGATATCCTATGGTTGTTACAAAACGGTACTCCTCTCCCAAGGCTCCCAACACGGCAAAAGTAGTGATAACTTTCATTGTAGAGGCGGGCATCATTGCAATACTTCCATTATGATCGTAAATAGTCTTGCCATCAAGAGACCTCACATGAATGGCAAGTTGAGTATTGTGCAAATCCTCAACATCCATCAATTCTTGCAATGCTATCCCCAATTGGGCATCCATCTGCATAACCCATACCGACAAGCATACTCCTATGATATAGTTGAATCGACTCATAAGGTTGTCCCATTGTATCCTATGTGAAACAACGCATCTCCATTGTGCACCACGGATGCATTGTTGTGACCGATGATATATCCGTCTGCCCGTGCGAAAATCCGCTTTGTTCGATCCCCTTGAGGGCTATGAACAACACCCAGGAGTTCTCCTTTTCTGACAAAACCACCACTTCTCCTAGTCCATATAAACAATCCTGCTTCCGATGCCCTCACCCATCCTGTAGATCGAAATACCCAAATATCATGACGTATAGCTGGTGCCGAATCAATCATGTTGAGATACTTTAATATCCGCTTAATCCCATCTACGGCAATCTCAATCGAGAACCCATCCAATCTCACAGACTCTCCTGCTTCGTAAACCAATACGATTACACCCATATCAGTGGCGATCTTGCGAAATGATTTGGCGATCTTCTTTTTGGCTATCAGAAATGGTGCTCCAAATATTTTGGCCATCTCAAATGCCTGTGCGTGATCCATATTGTACCGCACTTGGGGATAATTGTATCGTGAGGCTCCGCCCGTATGTAGATCTATGGCATAATCCACAAGGGGCAGTATTTTTTTGGTCAGTACATGAGCCACTCTTGCGGCCAATGACCCAGATCGAGAACCCGGAAAACTCCGGTTCACATCCTTCCCATCGGGAACCTCCCTGCTAAAATTTATAAATCCAAACACGTTGAGCAAAGGAATCAAGATGATGCTCCCTGTATTCAACTTTTCGAACGCCGCATCATTAAGCAATCGACGCACCGCTTCTATACCATTGATTTCATCACCATGAACTCCCGCTAAAATCAAAACCGTTGGCCCCGGTTGGTCAGATCTAAACACGTGACATTGTACATATATCCTTGTTCCCGAAGGCAATCTACTCACATTGATTCTAACCTGCTTGTATGTTCCCGGCAATATCTCCTCACGATCTATCACCATGATATGATCCGTGTTGCTACTGTTGTCTATTGGCGCGTTCAACATATTGAATGATTTTTTTGGCTACATCTACTTGTGTATAAGTCTCAATACCTTCCAATCCTGGAGAAGCATTGACCTCTATGACCAATGGACCCCTATTGGAACGCAACATATCCACACCCGCTACTTTTAGACCTAAAAAACGCGAAGCATCAATGGCTATTTGTCGTTCACGGTCAGATAACATAACACTTTGTCCTTTTCCGCCCCTGTGCAGATTTGACCGAAACTCACCTTTCTGAGCTGTTCTCAACATACTTGCTACAACTTCTCCATCCACTACAAAGGCACGGATATCTTGTCCCGATGACTCCTTGACATACTCTTGGATAATCGCCCGTTGCCGAAGATTGCCAAAGGTCTCAATGAGCGACTCTAGGGTCTTTTCATCATCGACTTTCAATACTCCAGCTCCATGTGTACCACTCTGGAGCTTGAGGATTTTAGGAAAAAAATCTATTTTCCTATGCATAAACTGGACATCTATAAAATTGTTAACTTGAATCGTCTTGGGAATCGGAATCCCTTTACTGGATAATATCTGCAAACAAGTCATTTTATCCCGAGTACGCAATAATGCCTCAGAACTCAGTGAAGTACTCAACCCTATTGTCTCAAATTGTAAAACCACTGCTGCACCTTGTTTGGTCACCGTATGACCAATACGCGGAATGATCGCATCATAACCATCCATCGCCTGTCCTTCATAAAATACATTGTGATGGTCATTTTCTATGACAATATCACACAACATATGATCGATCACACGT
Source organism: Bacteroidota bacterium (assembly GCA_024276375.1). GTDB lineage: Bacteria > Bacteroidota > Bacteroidia > Chitinophagales > Saprospiraceae > JAJRXG01. The sequence continues at coordinate 3,539 of JAJRXG010000321.1, forward strand.
ACAAAGTGATTGCGCCGACGTGCTGCAAGATACAGACTTCGCGTACTATACAATCCGCCGTTACGAGACAGTATCAGTAACCTCATATATAATTATAGAATATTTGCGACCTAAAAAATTAGAGATCATCATAATCATTAATCCATGAAAAAGCGGAAGATATTAAATATCTACGGCTTCCTATTGTGTCTCGACGTTCCTTAACGTGCAAATATCTCGAAAAGTCGATACAGGAGATTATGTTGCCGCAAGTTCATTGCTTACATTGAGCTGGAAAACAAAAAACCTAGTATGCCGGAAGAGTTTCAGATGAATGACAAAAAAATAATCAAGGCCTGGACGATGTTTGATTGGGCCAACTCGGCATACTCTCTGGTTATTACAACTGCTGTCTTTCCGATCTATTATCTTGCCGTTGCACCGGATATCATCACGGTCGGAGGGATAACTCTCGCAGATTCTACCTTGTATTCCTTTGCTATAAGCGTGGCCTACATCCTTATAGCGGGGATGGCGCCATTGTTGGGAGGAATAGCGGATGCGGGTCGGAAGAGGTTGTATTTTTTGAGATTATTTACATTGATTGGTAGCTTATCGTGTCTCGTTTTGTTTTTTTTTACAGATGCATCATTGGTGTGGTTGGCCACTATAGCATTTATCATTTCAACTATCGGATATGCCGGCAGTTTAATATTTTACGATGCCTTTCTTCCTGTGATCGTAACCAAGGAGCATTATGATACGGTCAGTGCTCGTGGGTATGCTCAAGGCTATATCGGCAGCGTTCTATTGCTTGTAGTAATTCTTGGTATCAGTCAATCTCCAACGACATTTGGCATTTCCGAAGGTTCTTCTCTTCCATACCGCATGGGATTTGCCATGGTTGGATTTTGGTGGTTAGGATTTGGGCAGTGGTCCTTAAATCGCTTACCTCAGGATGATCGACTCAGCGGTAGTAAGCATCCATTCTTGGATGGATACAAGCAATTGCGGATTGTGACTCGTGAGATCTTAGACAAGGTAGATGTTAAAAGATTTTTGATTGCATTCTTTTTTTATAGTGCCGGAGTACAAACGGTCATATATCTGGCCACGATATTTGCGGATAAGGAATTGGGGTTCACCAGCAGTGAACTCATCATCACCGTCCTTATACTCCAAATTGTAGCTATTGCCGGTGCGTTATTTTTTGCACGTTTTTCCTCTAAAAAAGGTAGTAAGTTGGCGATATCAGTTATGATATTGATCTGGATTTTTATTTGTTTGGCAGCATTTTTTGTGCATTCCAAAATAGCCTTTTATGGGATCGCAATGATGGTGGGATTTGTACTTGGTGGGATTCAATCTACGTCTCGCGCCTGCTACTCCAAACTGATTGAAGGCGAAGAAGAACACAACTCATACTTTAGTTACTATGACCTCCTGTACTATCTATCTATTGTATTCGGAACATTTAGCTTCGGAGCTGTGGATTCGTTAACGGGTAATCTGAGATATAGTATTTTGATTCTGGCAATGTTCTTTGTGATTGCATTTGTTATATTTAGAGGTGTGAGGATCAATGAGGATGTGTAAGCACCTTACTTCTTAATCAACAAACTCATAGCAACCCATATCCGGTGTGGCAGGATCTCTGTCAACACCCAAGATGTCAATGCTGATATCCATGATTGGTATTCCTTGGTCTCTGGCCAAACTCATGGTATCCAAGGAATATTGCTGTTGATTTTCACTGAGAAATACGGGTTCATCCATATACTCGATGCAAGCATTGCACGATTGTTCGGACAAGAAGGCCTTGGTCTCATCCACACGGATCAATGTATGATCAAAAGACACTTGAAACATCACGGCATCATTGCCGTCTGTTGCATCACTCACGACGATTTCATCATCATTGGAACCCATAATGATACAGTTCTCAAAATTTGCCTTGAGCGGATTGACGACCACTTCTATACAATCTCCATCCAAGCAAGTAAAGTTGTCCATGTACAGGGCGGGTCGTTGGTTAAAATAATTGGCCATTGTGGTATATCTAAATCGATACGCACCACCATATACCAATGCGACACTCTGAGGTCCATTGCTGTGGATCAATGTATTGTCGGCTGCAATCTCAGCATGAATACCGATCAATCCTATCCCTGCTGTATTGTAAATCTGAACACCATTTAATTGTACTTGAGCTGCACTATCAGCACGGAGGCCGACGATGCTATTTTTGATCGTAGTATGGGACAATCTATTGTTGCGACTTTGCTCCAAAAATCTAATGCCGGCCCACTGACCCGATACATCATCAAACTCCGGTTCGAGACGATCTCCTTGAAATACAATCGGTTCTTCAACTGTACCTTGACACTCCAAATAGCCATGAGACAGAAAAAAGAGTCCTCCATCCTGAAATATCGTCTCATCAATCCTCGCAATCCCTCCATGCATATAAACCTGAGTGCCTGCCCGAATCACCAAACCACAACTATCGATGACTAAAAGTCCATAGACTACATATGGTTTGGGGTCGTCCCAGACGACTTCCCCATTATCGCAAGTCAACGAAATCACGCGTCCACCAGCATCCCGCGAAGGAAAGTAATTGGCATTCTGTCCCCATGCTTCGAGCGTAACCGATTGTGACCTGCCCCCACTACTGATCACCAGTTGCTCATTGATAATAAAAGGACTGATCGACAACGGTTGATCAGGATCTACCGTCACTTCTACAAATACATGAATACTATCCTTAGCCAATACCATGACGTCACTTATTGCATCGCCGGGAATACCATCGACATTCATCCGAAACATGCTCTCCGCACCTCGCTCGAGACGAATAGAAGGAATGATAACATTGTTGTCGCTCAGATTGGTAATCCTAAAAGTGCGTGTTGCAGAACCAATGGAAGTAAAAACCGTATCAAAGCGCAAAGTATCCAAGGACACATGGATATTTAACGGCTCATCACTTACAAATTCTTCGTCAAAACAGGACGACTGTATCAGTATAAAAGAAGTACAGAAGACACTAAGACCAAGTATCTTCCAATGAAGTGATATTATAAGGAAGTAATTGCTGAACTTTACGGGCATACATGCATTTCTTTGGAGTGCGAAGGTACATATATCTCGCACCTGTGTGAAACGCGATTATGCTTACATCCAATATGTCAAAACACCCAAAATCACAATATATCGTAGATGTGATCATTCCTGCCTACAACGAAGAAGATTCTATTGGCAAGGTGATCAGCGATATTCCTAAGGACTTGGTGAGGAATATCGTGGTCGGCAATAATGGCAGTACAGATCAAACCAAAGCCAATGCACTTCAACAAGGGGTCATTGTAGTAGATGAACCGCGATCGGGCTATGGAAGCGCGTGCCTCGCCTGTATGCAATATTTGGCAAACACCAACCCACTTCCTGAGATCGTAGTGTTTATAGATGGTGATTACTCCGATTATCCGGAGCAGATGTATGATCTCATCAAGCCTATCATCGACAATGACATGGACATGGTGATAGGGTCTCGGGTCAAGGGAAATCTCCAAAAAGGATCCATGACGACACCACAGATCTTTGGCAATTGGTTGGCGACCAACCTAATCAGAATGTTTTACAAATATCAATTTACGGATTTGGGGCCATTCAGAGCTATCAAATATGACAAGCTCATAGATCTCAAGATGAGTGATCCCGACTTTGGGTGGACGGTAGAAATGCAGGTCAAAGCAGCGAAGCAAAATATGCGTTGTACGGAGATACCGGTTGACTACCGAAGGAGAATAGGCAAATCCAAGGTTTCGGGTACAGTCAGAGGGACAATTCTAGCGGGGCATAAAATATTGTGGACTATTTTTAAATTAATATAAAGATGGTCACATTAGCAACCATAGCAGATTCAACAATCGAGGTATTGTCCTTGGTGATCGTTGCCGTTTACTTTGTAGCATTGACGGCGATCACGCTCTACTGCCTGATGCAGTTCCACTTGTTGTATTACTACAAATCTTTCAAGCGTAAATATAACCAAGGGTTGAAGATGAATGTGATACCCGAGGATCTTCCTAAGGTCACGATCCAGCTACCGATATACAATGAGCTACACGTAGTGACGAGGTTATTGGACTGTATCGCACGATTGGACTATCCCAAGGAGTTGCTGGAGATACAGGTATTGGATGATTCTACGGACAATACGAAAGAAATATGTGCTAGGGAGATTGAGAAATACAAGGCACGGGGATATGACATCAATCATATCCTCAGAAGTGATCGCAGGGGCTATAAGGCCGGGGCTCTAAAATCAGCAACGCCTCAAGCCAGTGGTGAATTTATAGCGATTTTTGATGCGGACTTTCTTCCGAGCCCGGATTTTCTTAAAGCCACACTCAAGCATTTTGCAGATCCTAAGATAGGAGTTGTTCAGACACGTTGGGAGCATCTCAATCAGGATTACTCTCTATTGACTCAACTACAAGCCCTGCAGCTCAATGTTCACTTTACTGTTGAACAAATGGGACGGAAAGTGGGAAATCTCTTACTCCAATTTAACGGTACTGCTGGTATCTGGCGTAAAAAAACTATCGTTGATGCTGGAGGATGGGAAGCGGATACCTTGACAGAAGATCTCGATCTCAGTTATCGAGCACAGTTGAAGGGATGGAAGATCGTCTATCTGGAAGATGTCGTATCTCCTGCTGAATTGCCAGCAGAAATCAATGGCCTTAAATCACAACAATATAGATGGATGAAAGGAGGCGCCGAAACGGCCAAAAAAGTGTTGCCTAAAGTGTGGAAGTCAGATCTATCGTTGCTCCAGAAACTGCATGCTTCGACTCATTTGCTGGGATCTTCAGTTTTTTTGGCGGTTTTTGTGATTGGCCTGTTTAGTGTGCCGATGGCCTTCTTACTCAAGCCCCTTGGTCTGAATGCCAATTATCTCACCATCTTTATGACGGGTCTGGTATCCATCATACTGGTCTATTACGTCGCAAATGTCCAAGTAGCATGGACACAAAAATCCAGATTTAAGAACTTCTTTAAATTTCTTTTTCTGTTTCCTATGTTTCTCGCCCTGTCGATGGGATTGTCCTTTCACAATTCGCTTGCCGTCATCCAAGGATATTTGGGCAAGCAATCTCCATTTATTAGAACGCCAAAATTTGACGTTTTGAAAAAGACGGATAGTGTCCTAGGCAAGCCATATTTTAAATCCGGAATCGGAAAAGTAACATGGTGGGAAGGGTTGTTTTTTATCTACTTCCTATTGGGATTTATTGCCGGTATTATATACAATGAGCCTACATTCCTTCTGATGCATATACTGTTGACCACAGGCTATGGATTGGTATTTTACTTCTCTATCAAAAATCTATGGCTTCGTTAGTTTTTCAACGCTTGCAATGGCTCTTGCCGGTTTTTATATGGTTTGTCGGCACGATCACTCTATGCTATCTACCCCGGCAAAACGAGTTCAATCAAATCGCATTGTGGGGACTGGTCTCATTTGCGGGATACTTCTATCTCATAGGAAAAAACACCGGTATTCCTATCAAAACGATTCTTCTTTTGGCACTAGTAGTGCGCTTGATGATAATTGCGGATTTTCCGCATTTGTCTGATGACATATATAGATTTATCTGGGATGGTCGGCTCCTGCATCTTGGATTGAATCCCTACCGCTATATCCCCGCGGATATTGTAGGCAATCACGCATTGTTAGGGCAATCATTGTATGAATCGCTCAACTCTCCACATTACTATAGCATATATCCTCCGATTGCACAAGTCATATTCTGGGTTTCTACGTTGATTCATTCGCCACAATTTCTGTATGAAGCAATGGTCATGAGGGCTATTCATTTCGCATTCGAATTGGGCACATTGAGATATCTCTGGATGTTGTTAAAAGCATACGATGTGCCCCAATCAAGAATAGCAATTTATGCGCTCAACCCCTTGGTTATTTTAGAAGTATCAGCCAATTTACATCACGAAGGGATCGTACTCTTCTTTCTATTGGCCACGTTGTATCACCTGAAGCAAGGCAGGGTTTTTCGCTCAGGAGTTTTTATGGCTTTGTCGATTGCTACCAAAATATTGCCCATACTATTTGTTCCTGTTATTTTCTTTCGACTGCAAGGTAAGCAACGATGGACATTTGTCTTGTCCACAACTACAGTTGCGGGTTTGCTATTTCTGCCTGTCTTTTCTTCTGTTGAGATCCTTCAACATATAGGTTCGAGCGCACAACTCTACGTGAGCAGCTTTGAATTTAACGCAAGTATATACTATCTATTTAGAGGTCTCGGGCAAGCTATATACGGTTATAACATCATTGGGGTATTGGGGCCCATCCTTAAAATTATAACCGTGCTAAGTATCTTATTCATCGCCGTCAAATACGGTAGACGTTCAGCGTATTCGCTGCCATTGTTGATATTAGTGAGTTATAGCATCTTTTTATTTCTATCATCAACAGTACATCCTTGGTATATCATTCTCCTTATAGGCATGGCGCCATTGACTCAATTGCGATTCCCGATTGTCTGGTCTGCATTGATTCTTGCCACGTATATTAACTATAGTTTTCAACCTTATCACGAATCACTTTGGGTCGTTGGGATAGAGTATCTTCTTATCGGAGTGTTTATAATATTTGAAATCAATCAATCCAAAAAAATAAAAAAGTGGATGCAAAACCCTATGGTTCACATCCACTAAAAAACATCACTTACTATCAACTCTTACTTACTCTTATAGATCA
>JAJRXG010000038.1 GCA_024276375.1 Bacteroidota bacterium
AGAGTCAGCAAGCAATCCTATGAAGACTTGCTTACTGAGCGCATTCTTGAAAAATATAGTATGGCTCATACCACAAGCCTACGATCGAAGGTAAAAGCCCCTCTTGTCATGAGTATCAATGACAGAGGCGAAGATATTTCCAATTGGGATTTCAATGTATTGGTGGGTGCTGGAGGAATCCTTTCTACAGCAGTTGATTTAGCTAAATTTGCTATTGCACAATTTGATATTTCTGATGCTATGTTGGCATTGACGAGAGTCAAGACATTTACGATCAATGACAACATGGACATCGGTCTCGGTTGGCATATTATCAAAAGTCCGGAAGGCAAGATTTATTATTGGCACAATGGTGGCACAGGAGGATATACATCTTCGATGGTCGTGGATCCACTTGCGCATAAGGCGATCGTCATCCTATCCAACGTTTCTGCCTTCCATCCTAAAATGGGTAACATCGATCGATTGTGTTTTGAACTGATGAAGTCTAAGGAATCGAAATAATAGTATTGAGTGAAGGTTTATAAATCCAGCACGAGTTGTGCACTTTGTTCCGATGTATCTTCGTAGAGATTAGATATAGTCAGTCCTATCAAACGTACGGAAACATCGGGATTGTAATTGTGCTCAAACAAGTCTCTTGAGAAGATGGGCAATGATTCGCTTGTTATAATACTTTTGAAGCTACGGCTTCTTGTTATGATTTTAAAATCTGAGCTTTTGATCTTAAGGGTCAAGGTCTTGCCCTGAGTCTTGGACTTAGTCATCCGCTTATCCAGAGAAACAATTATTTTCTCCAATTCTAATCTTAGTTTATCCTTATCACTGGTATTTTCTGACAATGTACGCTCTACGGCAAGAGATTTACGCTTGCGATTGGGACGTACAGGGCTATCGTCAATACCTCTCACGATATTATAAAAGCGATTGCCTGCTTTGCCAAAATATTGAATCAATTCTAATCGCGACCATTTTTTCAAATCTGTTCCGGAATATATACCGATGGATTTCATCCTGGCGGCTGTAACTTTGCCAACGCCAAAGAATCGCTCTATGGGTAGGGACTCGATAAATCCGACAGCTCGATCGGGATGGATGACGGTCAAGCCATCGGGCTTGCGCATATCCGAAGCGATTTTGGCGACAAATTTGCAATACGACACTCCGGCTGATGCTGTCAGTTGAGTGGCCTTGAGGATTTCATTCTTGATTTCTATAGCAATATCCATGGCCAACAGGTTGCCGCCGGCATAATCCGTCACATCTAGGAATGCTTCGTCTAGGGATAAGGGCTCGACGAGATCTGTGTATCTGAAAAAAATATTTCTAATCTGTTGGCTTACTTGCTTATACACGTCAAACCTCGTCGGCATGAATATGATATCTGGACATAACTCTTTGGCTTTATAACCTGGCATTGCTGAACGCACGCCGTATTTGCGCGCTTCATAACTACAAGTTGTTAGCACTCCTCGTTTTCCGATTCCGCCTACAGCTACAGGCTTACCTCTCAACTCGGGATGATCACGCTGCTCTACAGAGGCATAAAACGCATCCATATCTACATGGATTATTTTGCGATAAGCATTTGGTGGAATAATAAAATCACTCACATAAAATCTACTTGGTTCCGGCTAAAAGGTACAAGACTGCCATACGGATTGCTACTCCATTTTCAACTTGATTGAGGATAATAGAATGCTCGCTATCGGCTACATCTGAATTGAGTTCTACTCCTCGATTGATGGGCCCGGGATGCATGATTGTTATCTCATGATCCAATCGTGCCAAGCGTTGCTTGTTAATGCCGTAGTATATAGCGTACTCTCTGAGGCTTGGGATGTACTTGATGTCTTGTCGTTCGAGTTGAATGCGCAACACATTGGCGATATCGCACCACTCCAGTGCTTTGTCTAAGTTGTATTCTACCTTGACGCCGAGTGTTTGGATATGTTTTTGAATCAGGGTAGGAGGGCCACATACTTTTACTTGAGCCCCTAATTTTTTCAGACAGATGATATTGCTCAATGCTACCCGAGAGTGTTTCACATCTCCAACGATAACTATTTTCTTGCCTTTGACATCTCCATATTTCTCCCTTATAGAATAAGCATCCAAGAGCGCTTGTGTAGGATGTTCATGTGTACCGTCTCCTGCATTGATGACATTGGCATTTATTTTGCGAGACAGGTAGATCGCCGCGCCTTGTATCGGATGCCTCAGTACAATCATATCTACTTTCATCGACAGCACATTGTTGACCGTATCTAGGAGGGTTTCGCCTTTGGCTACGGAAGAGGAGCCGGCCGAAAAGTTAATCACATCAGCTGAAAGTCTTTTTTCTGCCAATTCAAATGACAACTTCGTCCGGGTACTATTTTCAAAAAACAAATTGGCAATAGTCACATCGCGAAGGGAAGGCACTTTTTTAATGGGTCGATTGAGGACATCTTTAAAACCATCTGCTGTCCGAAAGATCAACTGAATATCGCTTACCGTCAAATCTTGTATGCCAAGTAAATGCCTAGTACTAAGTTGACCGCTCTCCATGTACTTCTATGTTTTCACTTTGTGCGCAAAAAATTTTATTTGATCCTTGCCGTCGATTTCCTTCCACTCTACCTTGACATAAGCTTGATCTATGGCATCTACACTGAGGCCTGTATAATCTGATTGTATCGGAAAGTGCCTGTTGAATCGGCGATCGACAAATACAAGTAACTCTATGCTTTTGGGTCTTCCAAATTGTTGCAAAGCGCTCATCGCCGCATGAACACTCCGTCCGGTGTACAATACGTCGTCAATAAGGATCACCCGCTTGCCCTCAACAATAAAATCCATATGCGTCGGACTCGGTGCAATCACTGTATCTCGTCGTCTGAAATCATCCCTGTAAAAACTGATATCCAATTTGCCATACTCAATATCCCCGGACACTAAGTCACGCAATTGTCCGATCAATCGATCCGATAATATAGATCCTCGATCTTGAATACCGATGATACAGGCATTGTCAAATTGATCATATTCTTCAATCAACTGATGGCATAGTCGCTGGATGGTGATTCCAAATTCTAATTCATTTAATATGACCTTGCCTCGTGGCATGAAATCCTATTTTTTCTGTTTTTTAGCCCAACTATCCCGCAAGGTAACAGTTCTGTTAAATATCAACTGATCTCCGGCTTCTTGATCATGAACAAAGTATCCCTTGCGCATAAATTGATATTGATCCCCCGGTATGCTCTCTTTCAGGGATTGCTCTGCTTTGGCAGTAATGGTAACCATAGAGGTCTCATTGACGAAATCCATAAAATCCCTGTCTTCATGCTGATCAGGAGTGGGATCTGTAAACAATCGATCATACAATCGAATCTCGATATCTTGGGCGGTGGATTGTTCTACCCAATGGAGCGTCCCCTTGGCCTTGATACCTGAAGTATCCGAACCACTCTTGCTGTCGGTATAGTACGTACAACGTACTTCGACTACTTGGTCTCCATCCATTATCACCTCCTCGCCATGGAGAATATAGGCTCCCTTGAGACGCACATTGCGACCTATGCCCAAACGAAAATACTTCTTAGGGGGATCGATCATGAAGTCTCCGCGCTCGATATAAATATGCTTGCTAAATGACAGTTTGCGTGTACCTGAATCCTCATCTTCGGGATTATTGATAATCGTCAATTGTTCGGATTGACCTTCGGGATAGTTGGTTATGGTCACCTTGATAGGATCTAAGACCACCATGACTCGTTTGGCCGTCTGGTTGAGTTCGTCTCTGACACAAGATTCCAACAATGCCATATCGATCAGGTTATCGCGTTTGGTGATGCCTACTTTGTCACAGAAAGTACGTATGGCAGCTGGTGGATAGCCTCTCCTCCGCATGCCCGATATCGTTGACATACGGGGATCATCCCATCCTTCTACAATGTTGTGTTCTACCAACTTGCGCAGCCGTCGCTTGCTAGTGATCATGTAGGCGACATTCATCCTTGCAAATTCTATCTGCCTTGACGGAAATATCCCCAACTTCTCAATAATCCAGTTGTACAATGGGCGATGATTGCGAAATTCTAATGAGCACAAGGAGTGTGTAATCCGCTCTATAGAATCCGATTGCCCATGTGCAAAGTCATACATCGGATAGATTTTCCACTTGTCTCCAGTGCGGTGGTGAACGTCCTTTTTGATCCGGTAGATGATCGGATCTCGCATATGCATATTGGGAGAAGACATGTCAATCTTCGCCCTCAAAGCGTACTTGCCTTCCTCGTGAATACCTTCCTTCATCTCTCTGAAGAGTCGGAGGTTTTCTTCTTTGGCTCTATTGCGATAGGGGCTATCTTTTCCGGGACTTGTCGGCTCGCCCTTATACGTTGCGATCTCTTCGGGACTCAGCTCTTCGATATAAGCGTCCCCTTGCTCGATCAATTGAATCGCAAAATCAAAAAGCTGATCAAAGTAATCCGAAGCATAGTACGCCTTGTTATCCCACTGATATCCCAACCACCGGATATCATTTTTGATAGATTTTACATACTTGGTTTCTTCGGCGGCAGGATTGGTATCGTCAAATCTAAGATTGGTTGTACCTCCATACTTCTTGGCGATCTCAAAATTCAGACAGATCGATTTGGCATGACCGATGTGTAGATAACCATTGGGCTCCGGTGGAAATCGTGTGAGTACACCATCTTGAACTTTGCCGGTTATAATATCTTTTTCGATCTCCTCCTCCAAAAAATTGCGAGGACTTCCTATTACTCCATTTATATCTTTCATCGTAGCGACAAAATTACATAAGACTTAGCTAAGAACCCATTTTAAAATTGAAGATGCTTGTCTCCCTTCATCTACATAAGTAACATTCAGGCATGTTAACTTAGATCTCGCTGCGGGAAGGTGTCGATAGTACTCGAGATGGGATATTTTGGAACTTATCTTTGGTTTTCGAGATTTAGTGATACTTGAATATCTGTGAGTTGAACACATCAAAAGAGATCGGCATCGGAGACTTGTAGATGTTGATGAGTTCTTGCTGCAGTTCAACGTTCAACATTTTACGGAAGTGACCTGCACACACTTATCGTTATCACTTTTCTACATGCGTACCGGCATCTCTATGCCCAGTAGGAACATCGCATGCTCCAACACCGTCGCTACATGATCACTCAATTGCAATCTAAACGCTCGAGCACTATCTGATTCGGCTTTGAGTATGCTGACATCGTGATAAAATTTGTGAAATTTTTTGGACAACTCGTAGGCAAACGATGCGATTAAGGATGGTTCGTGCGTGGTGGCTGCCTTGGCCACTGTCTCTCCATAGGTCATGAGTGATTTGATCAGATCTATCTCGCTCGGATCCAATTGTTGATAGGAGGAAGTGTCGAGGTCTATGTCCTCCTCTTGCAATTTGCGTCTTATGGATTTGATACGTACAAATGCATTCTGAATATATGGACCTGTCTGACCTTGTAGATCTACAGATTCTTTGGGATCAAATACCATCCGTTTTTTGGCATTGACCTTCAGCAAGAAGAACTTCAACGCTGCCAATCCGATCTGTCGATAGATGTTCTCCCGTTCGGATTGGCTGATATCTTCCAACTCACCTCTTTCGATAGCGGCATGGCGTACCTCTTGGATGACTTCTGCGATCAAGTCATCGGCATCGACGACCGTGCCTTCTCGTGATTTCATCCGTCCGGTCGGAAGATCCACCATGCCATATGACAAGTGATACAATCCATCTGCGTAAGGCTCTTTGAGTTTTTTTACTATTTCAAATAAAACTTGAAAGTGATAATCTTGCTCATCACCTACGACATAGATCATACGCTTGGCTCCCAACTCCCTGTAGCGCATCTTGGCAGTTCCGAGATCTTGCGTCATATATACAGATGTCCCATCGCTGCGCAATAGAATCTTTTTGTCCAAGCCTCGGTCTTCGAGATCTACCCATACACTACCATCGTCCGCTCTATAGAAATCTCCCGAATCCAATCCTTGCTGGACAATGTCCTTGCCCAACAGATAGGTCTCTGATTCATAATAGAGCTTGTCAAATGTCACTCCCAGATTCTCGTATGTAGTATTGAAACCATCATAAACCCATCCATTCATCCGCTCCCACAGTGCTCTCACATCTGTATCTCCTTCTTCCCAATGGAGCAACATCTCTCTGGCCTCATGCCCTAATCGGCTATACTGATTGAAATACTGATTTTTATATTGTTTAAAAAATTGATCACCAGGGAGTGCTTGATTGTCTCTATCTTTATAAATACGGATACCTTCCTCACTTGATTGCCACTTGAGGTACTCCTCTTGGAGAGCTTCATTAAATTTTCGATAGTATTTACCGACGAGATGATCGCCTTTTATGCTGGAGGTCTCTGGGGTTTCATTGTCACCATAGAGTTTCCAGGCGAGCATGCTTTTGCAAATAGCGATTCCACGGTCATTGACGATCTGCGTCTTACATACCGGATGACCTACAGCTTCCAATATCTTACTCATAGACCACCCCAATAAAATATTTCTGATGTGACCCAAATGCAAGGGTTTGTTGGTATTGGGGCTCGCAAACTCGACCATAACCTTGGTCGAGTCCATGGTGGGGATACCGTGATGCTCTGCCTCGTAGATCTGAGCTAAAACGCTATGCCAAAAGTGATGAGGGACTTCGATGTTGAGAAATCCCTTGACAACATTGTATCCTTGTACGACTTGAGGTCGATTGTCTTGAAGCCAAGAACCAAGTTGCTCGGCAATCTCTACGGGTTTCTTGCGCAGCGTCCTCGTAAAAGGAAATACCACAAGTGTATAGGCTCCCTGAAACTCCTTTTTTGTCTCTGCCAAATGTATTTCTGATGCATCGATTTTGTATTCAAAAACACTGTTCAATCCATCTGCAATCGAAGTTTTTAACTCCGCTAAATAGTCCACCATAAGTTAGATTTGCCGTTGTGCAGGTGCAAAAATAGGCGATTCTATTTCATTTGGAGCTCTCGACAATGATATCTGCGATATTCTGTTGAACTATCGCGGACATTTTGCAGTTTTGTACTCAATTAAACCTGTTCGCAATCGTGGTAGAACTGCCCATTATTCAAACTGCTGACAAAAACCCTCGCAAAACAAGACCCAATTGGTTGCGTGTTAAGCTTCCGATCGGTGAAGACTACAAGCGCGTGCGGAGATTGGTAGATGAATATCAACTGCATACGATCTGTCAGAGTGGCAACTGCCCCAATATGGGCGAATGCTGGGGTGCTGGAACGGCCACGTTTATGATATTGGGCAATGTATGTACACGATCTTGTTCCTTCTGTGCCGTTAAGACAGGACGTCCTCCCGAGTACGATGAAGATGAACCACGACGCGTCGCCGAAGCGATTATGCTCATGCAAGTCAAGCACGCCGTACTCACGTCTGTTAACCGCGACGAACTCAAAGATAAAGGTGCTCATATATGGCACCAAACTGTCAAACTCACCAAAGAGCTCTCTCCTGAGACTACTATCGAAACATTGATCCCCGATGTCAAATCCAAGTGGGATGCCCTAACGACGATGATCAGTGCCGGGCAAGAAGTCGTCTCTCACAACATAGAAACCGTCTCGCGTCTATATCGTCTCGTCCGGCCACAAGCCAAGTATGAACGTTCTCTTGAACAGATCCAGCGAACCAAAGCATATGGCAAACGGACTAAATCCGGAATCATGGTAGGGCTCGGCGAAACCCGTGATGAAGTATTGCGCACATTGGATGATCTTGCAGCCCATGATTGTGATGTGGTCACCATCGGTCAATATCTACAACCCACTAAGATGCATCTTGAAGTGGCGGAATATGTCCATCCTGATGTTTTTGCCATGTATAAGGAAGAAGGTGAACAGCGTGGTTTTAGTTTTGTAGAGAGTGGGCCATTGGTACGGAGTAGCTACCATGCCGAGCGACATCTGTGATACGGATTGCGATTTTAATTTAAAAAGGATTTTTTGTTACTATTCAGGTAGGCGTCATTTTGGCTAAAAAAAACACTTTCCCCGTCATATTTCTGCTATTTTTTTCGTCGTAGCGCTGCTATGCCTCAAAAAATAAGCGTCATCTGACGAAAAAATTGCCTTTTTTTATCTCAAAAGCACCCTCCTGAATAGTAACATTTATTTGCTATTGCAATTAGACTCCGGGATTAGCGAGAAGCTGCCATTCTCTATTGGTGCAATTACTTGAATTTTGTATTTGTGAATGAGAAAGGGTTTTAAGATCCTACCAAGATTGGAAAAATCCAATAATACGATTTACGGTTTTCTTACTGAATCTCTTTGGAGCGATAAAAAAAGGACTTGTCCACTGCAAATACGATAACGAGGAGTACTAAGTCTAAGAATATCGTGAAATAACTTCCGAGATTGACACTCATTTTGCTAAGCATTCCGCCTTCTTTGTCCATTGACATGATTATGATTTGGAAGATCATGAAGGCAAGATTTGTCAATAGGGCAATGTAGGTTAGTTTCAAGGCGATGGGTTTTCCCAATGTCAGCAATATGCCAGCTAGAAAATATAGCAGTGCAATCAGTGTACCTATGATGCCGAGTCGGACAATCCATTTTTTGTAGTAATCGGTAAATACCATCATTTTTTCCATACTTCCAAAATACTTCTCAAACATAGCAGTGACCATGCTATCTTGCTCCATACGATTTTGAAGCACACTATCCTGTTCTCTCCCTGTAGATTGATACGTAGAATCTTGATTTTCGGAGATATCTTGGTTCTTGTCCGGGGTATTTTCGGGTGGTACATTGTTCATTATCTCTGATGCCATATCTATTGCCTTTGGGGCATTAATTTTTTTGACATTGTTGATTGTACCACATCCTCCGATGAGTATCATCATTATCCCAACTACCGTAGCCCATGTAGGTTTGTCCATTTTTTGCAGTTAGTCCGAAATACTGTCAATTTCCATAAAATTTGGGATTTTTCAAGCAGTGAGCGATATTTTTTTTTAAATTATTTCAGAAAGTATCCAAACCAATGAGTACAACCACGTCGTAATCTTCTTATACTACTAGAGCAAGTTTTGTTCCTTGTATCGGGCAATAAGGAAATCATCGATTATATCAGCGTCTATGAAACACAATACACTGCAAAAAAACCAGAGACCACTGCTCCTTTTCCATCCGAGTGTCCCGACACGCTCGATCAATATACAGGTATATGGAGCAAAGATCAAGTTGCTCATCTACTGAGGAGAACGACGTATGGAAGTACGATCGACGATATCAGAAAGGCAGCGATGATATCCATGGATCAATTGATTGATATACTATTGGAGGAAAGGCCGTTGCCTGCTGAGCCGATCAATTATTACTATGATGGGGATCCGGCAGTACCTATCGGATCTACATGGGTAGATCGACCCTATGTACGAGACAATAATGAATTGCGTGTATCGAGGCGTCGCTCTCTTGCCGGATGGACGATTGGCAACCTTCTCAACGGAGGCATGCATATCAGGGAGAAACTTACCCTTTTTTGGAGCAATCACTTTGTCACACAAGGAAGTGTAGTGAGAGATCCCAATTTTATTTATTACAACAACAATCTACTGCGTGCCGGTGCATTGGGCAATTTTAGAACACTCGTAGAACGGGTGACTGTTAATCCGGCCATGTTGCGCTATCTCAATGGAAATCAAAACACGAGAAACTCGCCAAATGAAAATTATGCTCGTGAATTGATGGAATTGTTTACCATTGGAAAAGGCACTTTGGCTGCCCCGGGAGATTACACAACATTTACTGAGCAAGATGTTACGGAGGGGGCAAAAATACTTACCGGTTGGATTGATACGGGATTCTATTATAGAGATAACCAGCCTGCCGGATCGAGATTTATTGCAAATCGCCATGATCGGAGTACAAAGCAGTTGTCCCATAGATTCAATAATGCTGTAGTCACCAATCAAAATTCTTCTGAATACAAGTTTTTGATTGACATCATATTGCAGCAAGATGAAGTGGCTCGATTTATCTGTCGCAAGTTGTATCGATGGTTTGTATATTACGATATTACGGATGAAGTCGAATCATTGATTATAGAACCAATGGCCAAGATATTTAGGGACAATGACTATGAGGTGCGACCTGTACTTAGAGCGTTGTTGTCAAGTCGGCACTTTTATAATATCTGTAGTGTTGGCCCAATGATTAAAAACCCCATTGATTTTATTATTAATCACTTTGTACAATTTGAAATACCAGTGCCGGAGGGTATCATCGAGTCCTATCAGATATGGTCTCGGCTTAGTGCTGTATTTGAAGGGTTTGGAATGGTTTATTATGAACCACCTGATGTGGCAGGGTGGAAGGCATACTATCAAGAGCCGTTGTACTACCGCACATGGATAACAGCAGCTACTTTGCCATTGAGACAAGCTTTTACAAATATTATGATATCAGGTCAAGCCAAAATAAGAGACATCATATTGACTATGGATCCATTGAACATGATAGCACAACTTGACAATCCTTATAGTCCAGATGCATTGATAGAAGAATTGGCTTCATATATATATCCAGTTTCATTGACTCCAGCACAAGTTGCATTTTTGAAAGAGGTGCTTATCCCGGGACTTCCAGATTTTGAATGGACTGTAGAGTACAATCTCCATCTTTCTAATCCTGAGGATGAAGCCACGCGGCGATCTGTAGATGCCAAGTTGCGGGTATTATTAACAACCATGTTGGCGATGCCAGAGTATTATCTCAGTTAAAATTAGAATCATGAAACGAAGAAAATTTATACGTGATGCAAGTGGATTTATATCTGTTCCTTTTTTTATAAGAGGACTGCCGATGACAGCTATGGGTAGCCATCATTTGCGTCAAGCGATCGATGAAGACAACGATAAAATATTGGTTATTATTCAGATGAATGGAGGCAACGATGGCCTAAATACAATCATACCCTTAGACAAGTACGATATATTGGGCAATGTAAGATCCAATATTCTAATTCCGGAGAGTGAGGTGTTGAATGTATCTGACAACATGGGGTTGCATCCGAGTATGTCCGGGTTGATGTCCTTGTATGATGATGCTCAAATGACTGTCGTGCAAGACGTGGGATATCCCAATCAAAATAGGTCACACTTCAGATCGATAGATATATGGACTTCGGGATCTCCGGCAGAATTGGTGTGGACAACCGGATGGCTGGGTAGATATCTTGAGGGGTTGTATCCGGATTATCCTATAGATTATCCCAATGATGAGTATCCGGATCCCTTTGCGTTGTCTATAGGATCTATTGTGTCAGAGACATGTCAAGGTACACTTGTCAATTATAGTTTGGCCATATCAGATCCATTGTCTATAACTCCATTGAGCAATGAGGGTCAGGGATCAACTCCCGATACTCCGTATGGAAGAGAATTAGAATTTCTTCGAACGACCATAGACCAAGCCAATGCTTATGGTACGGTGATATCAGCTGCTGCTGAAATGGGAAGCAGTAGTATAGAATATGGAGATTCTAAATTGGCGCGTCAGTTGCAAGCTATTGCGCTACTTATTTCTGGAGGATTAGGGACTAAGATTTATATTGCCAATATCGGAGGATTTGATACACATGCCAATCAAGTAGAGCAAGGCACCACAAGTACCGGAATCCATGCGGCTCTCTTAAAAGACTTGTCTGATGCTGTTTATGCTTTTCATGAAGATCTTACAAGTCAAGGGCTTGAAGAACGGGTGTTGACCATGACATTTTCAGAATTTGGAAGGAGGATACGATCCAATGGCAGCAATGGTACCGATCATGGCACTGCTGCACCGATGATGTTTTTCGGATCATGTGTTTCGGGAGGTATTATTGGTGATAGTCCGACACTGCCGGACGATCCGGGTGTAAGTGATGGGGTGCCTATGCAATATGATTTTAGAAGTGTTTATGGCTCTGTATTGCAAGATTGGTTTGATATTGATGTCTCGGTGATCAATGCAATATTTAATGCACCATATACATATATTCCGATTGTTAATCGTTGCAATCAAACGACACCAACCGACAATATTCCAAGTATAAGCGGTATCGAAGCATACAATTTTCCCAATCCTTTTGAACGTTTGACTACCGTGGCAATTGCATCCAAGGGTGGCCCAATACGCATTAGTTTGTTCAATGGTATGGGTCATGAGATTGACATAATTTTGGATCGCACTATCGCGAGTGGTGAGTTGGAGATTCGCTATGATGGATCGCACTTAGTCCCTGGCAATTATTTTTGCCGCGTGATTTCCAATTATGGTGTCAAAGTATTTGGAATGATAAAAGTGTAGCATCCTCTCAATCCTGTATGGTACTTTATCCGCAAGTATGTATATTGTACTTCATAGAGGATATTGCATCGCATAGATTTGGATATATGAGATTGGTTTCTACGAGTTCAAGACGACATTATATCCATATCCCGGACATCCGTATTGCCGTACTTTGTAAGTAATAAAATCCGTGTGAGGACGCTACTTCCGGCACATCATGTTTTTTTTATCTTTGCCATTTCAGTTACATGGAGGGATGGTTCTCCTAAGCAGGAACTGCAATAAAAAGATAAGTTGATGAGCGAGGATCTAAACGAAAAGGTCGCCATAATAACCGGTGGAAACGGAGTATTGGGAGGTGCGGTATCTATGCATTTGGCATTTCAAGGTGTCAGGGTGGTGATCTTGTCGCGTAATGAAGGCAAGGTGCAAGAGAAAGTATCCCTACTCAATCAGCTGGGTGGCAATGCGATTGGATTTGGTGCGGATGTTCTCAATCGGGAGGATCTCACCAAGGTACGTGACACTGTTTTGGACAAATGGGGTCGTATAGATATATTGATAAATGCCGCAGGGGGGAATCTTGCCGGTGCGACTATTGGTCCGGAGCAGACGATTTTTGATATGTCTATGGAGGATTTCTCGACAGTTACGACACTCAATCTCAATGGATCTGTATTGCCATCGATGATATTTGGTGCAGTAATGTGTCGGCAGGGCACGGGTTCGATCATTAACTTTTCGTCCATGGCAGCGGATCGTGTGATCACTCGAGTAGCGGGATATTCGGCCTCCAAAGCGGCCATAGAAAACTTTACGAAGTGGATGGCCGTTGAGCTGGCGCTAAAATATGGTGAAGGTGTAAGGGTGAATGCTATCGCTCCGGGTTTTTTTATCGGCGAACAAAACAGGTTTTTACTTACTAGGCCGGATGGTTCGTACACCGAACGTGGAAATACAATTATAAAAAACACACCGATGAGGAGGTTTGGCGTACCCGAAGAAATAAATGGAGCGATTGATTTTTTAGCTTCTGATGCATCTAGGTTTGTGACGGGTATCGTCATTCCGATAGATGGAGGTTTCAGTGCTTTTAGTGGTGTTTAAATAGAAGAAGGATGAGTTTATTGCAATCATGGCGATGGTATGGCGCGCAGGATCCTGTGACGCTCAACGACGTAAGGCAAGCTGGCGCTCACATAGTCGTCAATGCCTTGCATGAGATACCGGTGGGGGAGATATGGCCTATAGAAGCTATAAAGCAACGTCAAAAGTTGATAGAGTGGGATGATGGAAGTTCGCAACCCACTGGATTAAAGTGGTCTGTAGTAGA
The DNA here is from genome assembly GCA_024276375.1 of Bacteroidota bacterium. GTDB lineage: Bacteria > Bacteroidota > Bacteroidia > Chitinophagales > Saprospiraceae > JAJRXG01. The sequence goes on from JAJRXG010000038.1 coordinate 13,684, forward strand.
AAGTGTGAATGTCCATGAATCTATCAAGCGGGGAGACTCAGATAGAGATGTCTATATCGAGTATTACATTGAGACTTTGAGGCATCTGTCCCAATGTGGGATCTATACGGTATGTTATAATTTTATGCCAGTATTGGATTGGACTCGGACGGATCTCGAGTATAAGATGCTTGATGGTTCATGTGCGTTGCGATATGATGCAACGGCGCTGGTTGCATTTGATCTATTTATACTGAGGAGAGAAGGTGCGGAAAGGGAGTATCCAGAAGAAATTGTAATCAAAGCGCGACAGTTGTTTGATAGTATGTCAAGTGATGAACGTGATCTATTGCAACGCAATATTCTGGCGGGTCTTCCTGGTACTAAAGATACGTTGGGGATAGATACATTTAGAAATGCATTGAAGGCATATCGAGATATCGATCGCCAACAATTGAAAAACAATCTTATCTTTTTTTTAGAAAAAGTCATTCCTATAGCGGAGACCTTAGGAATAAAAATGTGCATCCATCCCGATGATCCTCCGTTTCAACTATTTGGATTGCCCCGTGTGGTATCAACCGAAGAGGATTTGAGGTTCCTTACCAGTCAAGTTGATAGTGCGAGCAATGGAATTACATTTTGTACAGGGTCGTTGGCACCCAATCCGGACAATGATTTGGCGGGTATGGTAGAACGCTTGGGGTCAAAGTTTCACTTTGTTCACTTGCGCAATATTCAGCGGCAAGAAGAAGGTAGTTTTTATGAATCTGATCATCTCGATGGCAGTGTGGATATGTATGCTGTGATGAAGGCTATAGTGCAAGAAGATCAGCGAAGGGAGCAGACCGAAACCAATTATATAGGGATACCATTTAGGCCTGACCATGGACATCAGATGTTGGATGATCTTCAGCAGTCATTGCCTTTTCCCGGGTACTCTGCTATCGGTAGATTGCGTGGATTGGCAGAGTTGCGTGGATTAGAATTGGGGATTAGAAAATCAATTTTGAAGTAGAATTTTAGTAGAATGAAGAAGGTAGTTACTTTTGGAGAAATCATGATGCGTCTGTCGCCACCCGAATACTTGAGGTTTTCGCAAGCTTCGACGTTTGATGTAGTATATGGAGGTGGTGAATCCAATGTAGCGGTCTCACTTGCTAACTATGGTGTCCCTGTAGAGTTTGTAACGAGATTGCCGGATAATGATATCGGAAGATGTGCGCTTATGGAATTGCGTAAGCGCAATGTCGGTACAAGTCATGTATTGTATGGAGGTAAGCGACTGGGTATTTATTTTTTGGAAAAAGGAGCTGTCAGTCGTGGTAGTAAAGTGGTCTATGATCGTAGTAATAGTGCCATTGCTACCATTGAAAAAGGGATGATTGATTGGGATCAAGTATTTCAAGGGGCTTCTTGGTTTCATTGGACCGGGATTACACCCGCCATCTCTCAAGGAGCAGCAGATGTGTGCCTAGAAGGTATCCTTGTCGCCAATGCCATGGGCATCACTGTAAGTACGGATCTGAATTATCGCAAGAAGTTATGGAATTATGGCAAGGCATGTCATGAGGTGATGCCTGAACTTGTCTCGGGATGCGATGTGATATTGGGCAATGAGGAGGACGCCGCCAAGCATTTTGGTATTCACCCTGCAACTATTGATGTGACTCAAGGAGATAGCATGTGTGCTCAAGCCTACGAATCTACTTGCCGACAATTGAAGGAACGATTTCCTCGAGCCAAAAAAATTATTACTACCTTGAGAGGGTCGATCAGTGCATCTCACAATACTTGGTCCGGAGTAATGTATGATGGGGCAGAGTTTAAATATGCCCCTACATATCAGATCACACATATCGTGGATCGAGTCGGAGGAGGTGATTCATTTATGGGTGGATTGATATATGGGTTGTTGACGTATCCAGATGATGATCAACGGGCATTGGATTTTGCAGTAGCGGCATCGTGTCTAAAGCATACG
>JAJRXG010000322.1 GCA_024276375.1 Bacteroidota bacterium
CCATCTTTAGACCCATAATACTTAACAGAGCGAGGATAAAAAACTAGGTGGTTAGTGACTTGTAGAAAGGCCGTCTCACAATGTACGATCTCTTGCATCATGCCAAGATCTATGATAGCTTCCATATCATTGCCTTCGAAGCCCAACCAATTGGCATAAAAATTTAATCCTCCTCGCCCACCATCTGTTAGTACCATGGGGTTCTCATCTGCATACTTCCTAGGTCGTGTAAGCAAAGTTACTTTCTTCCCCAAAGCTATATTGGGCTCTTGAACCTTATCAAGTAGTTGGCGATAATATGCTACATATTCCTGAACAGTCAACCCCATCTCATTCATCATAGTTATACCTTGTACTGAAGTCGTATTATTAAACCGCTTCAATCGCTCTATGAGAGGGATACCCTGAATCCCAGACTCCCTTGCACCCATCGTACGCCGACCATACTCCAATATAGCGTAATCAACACTCAATCGAGCAGCTCGTACTCGAGCTACTATGGAGGGTTTGCCGCTGACAGCCATCTCTGCTTCATCATACCATTGATCATAGGTCATTAATCGAGTTGCATCAAGAAACGTATTAAAACCCTGTGATGGATCTCCATATAGAAAAAGAAAGAAACTTGTATCGGCCTCCATGGCATCGTGTACCTCTGTTATATACTGCTTGATATATCTTCCCGCCTCTTGATAGTAACCATCCAAAAATTCTTGCTGGATACCTTCATACTCCAGGGTTGGATCCCATAACAATCGCGCAATTAAATATGATCGCAATTCAAACAATTCACTTGGGTGTCTACTATGCTGCTCAAACACCCATTGCGCATTGTTGGATTCAAACAGACGGATATTTGGAGCAAGTGTCCTAAGATTGGGGAATGGAGCCAAAAAATTGGTGAACTGTGTAGTATAATCCCAGATCCTTATATTGGAGGTAAGCGCACTCCAATCCTCCAGATCCTTGACAAACTCCTTGCACCCAACCTCAATTGGTCTACTTCTATCACACTCTATCGTACATAGGGTAATCAACACATTGGGTTCGGGTTTAAGGTCTCTTGGAGCCTTCCTCGTATATTGATATGCAAGAGTAGAAATCTGAATCTGGGGAAAAGCCTTAGCTATTCGGTTCACAAAGTATATCATTGATCCTGCGGGAGATCCCGTGCGACTATGAATGGCTTCACATTTTTCACATTGGCAGTACAATGTATTGTCATTTTGGCTTACAGAGATAACTCTCTTGTCTGGATGCTCTAGCAAAAGAGCGGCAACTTTGTCCTTGACGATAAGATACACATCCTCATTGGTCAGGCACAATTGCGTTGCACGCCGCTTTCCATCTCGTAATGCAAAATACCTGGGATGATCCTTGTAATATCGCTCAGCTGGAACAAACCTGTGAAAGGTATGAACCCTCGCACCTGAAACATACCTAGGAAATGCCTCAACAGTTACCTTCCGCTTATGCGCAAAAACAGGTCGATCGTAATACAATACGGAGTGGACTGTCCTTGTCTTGATAGGAGGTGTATATTGATAGGATAGGTCACCTTGCACAAAAACGCCTCCATGATGTAAGGGTATGTACTCAGCATCTGGAGACAAAAACTTACACCCCAGCTCCTGCTCTATAAAAGTATATACCGCATTGCGAACAGCGATATCGCTTCCCCCACTGATAAATACATCCTTGCCTTCAACCCAGTACGCTATACTCGAAGCATCCAACAGATTAAACCCTTCTTTATAAGCCATCCCGACACGAATGCTCGGCGTCGTTATCGAATCACTTGTCACCTTTATCTTAACTCCTCCTATCTGCTCCATATACATGGACAGCTCCTCCGCTATCTCGTGAATCAACACTTCACTATCTCCTGCTATAACAATAGTATATGTACTTTCCCCTGACTCTATGAGAGTTAAAGGAGCATCCGATTCGCACGAGAACAGACTCAGTATGAGACATCCCATAAAAAATCCTAAATTAAAATTTTTGAAGCTCATACTCCTCATAAGCCTCTGTACTTTGTTCTATTCATCATATTTATATATACCATCCTAAAGACAAATAACTGCCTTAACCAGATGATGATCGGAAAAATCATTGGGTACAACCTCATAAGAGCAAACTCTAAAATGACTGTCAACCAATATCTGATCTATTCGCATACCTGGAATCCAACTGTCATGTGTACTACCAAATCCCGAACCATAGCCGATCCATGTATCAGTCATCCCATCACTAAGGATGTTATAAATCCTAGACATAGGAGTATCATTAGTATCTCCTGCCACAATATACCGTTTCCCAGATCTATTGGCATGGTTTTTTATCACTTTGGCTTGATGACATCGTTCTGTAGTGAAATACTTGTAATTGCCTAGTATCCCTACATATTCCATTATTCCTATATGCTCTTGTATATTCTGATCAATCACCACTGGCGTCCCTATCTCAGATCGATTAGACTCCATATGTGTATTGTATATTCTAAGGGTATCTCCGCATATCAATACATCAATCCAGATACCTACATTAGCCTTGTTAGAACCTATATCCAATCGTCCTTGGCCTACTATCTCATGGGGTGTAAAAATAGCTACCGTAGTTCCATTTATGTTGTAATAATTCAGTGCATCTATATTGTCCAGAATAAAGTCCTTACTCCTCTCTCCCATCTCCTGAACACACAATACATCTACGTCCATATACTCTTTTACCAGATGAGACATATCCACATTGCCCCGTGTACGGGCTACACTATTCAAACTCAAGACAGACGAAGTGAACTGCATATTGTAAGTAACAACTGTCAATGGCCGATCACACAAATCTAGTGTAGCAACATTGAACGTAAACACCTGTGGAAAAACTACGAGAGACACCAAAATAAACACAAAAGAACCAATAGCCCTGCGAGGTCTCACAAATAACCAGAGCAATCCAAAACCCAAAATCAATAAGAACATAATAGGGAATACAAGCCCCAAAATAGTTATTGCAATGCTCCGCTCAGGAGCTGTGTAGGGTGAGAGATAAGCTAAAAAACCAATACAGATCAAGACTATATTGACAAAATATATCCACTTCCATACATGACAATTTTTCATTCTTATGCCTAGTATACATCCATTGATCAGGAACTAAATGGATCCGTCGTCGTAAAATTAAACGCTTTTCTCGAAGCTGTCTATCCATAGACCGAAGACTTTGAGCATATCCCTATATATTATGAAAATATAATTTACTTTTGTGACGCCAAAAGAGGCAAAAACAGCAAAAGTGGTTTTCCGGGCGCTTAAATGACGTGTTATATTTTGAAATCACACTTATGGCCTCGTAGCTCAACTGGATAGAGTACCTGACTACGAATCAGGCGGTTACAGGTTCGACTCCTGTCGAGGTCACAACATCTTCTTTTGAGAGGACAATTCAAGATACAGTGCATCTTGATTGTCAGTATCTTCGGCCATAAGAAAGACCATATTTTAGGATCTCTTTTCAAATAAGCAATAATTCATCATATGGACTTTTGATTTGATTAAAGAAAACTGTACTTTTGCGCCCCGAAATACATAATGTGTTTCTTTCAATAAATTTTATAAGCTCTTCTCAGGAGAGTTTCTTATATAAAGCATATCGCAATGTCTAAAGTTTGTCAACTCACAGGTAAGAGGCCCATCACCGGAAACAATGTTTCTCACTCAAAGCGAAGAACCAAAAGGAGGTTTGAACCCAATCTTCAAAAAAAGAAATATTATATCCCCGAGATCGACAAGTGGGTCACAATAAAGTTGAGTACAGCAGCAATGCGCAATATAAACAAGCTCGGAATATACGAATACCTAAAAGATCTTGAATCTAAAGGTGTCCGTACAGGAGTGGATTTAACAAAAAAGTAATACCTTAGTACCATGGCCAAGAAGTCAAAAGGCAATAGAAATCAAATCATATTGGAATGCACCGAGCATAAGGCAAGTGGTATGCCGGGCACCTCCAGATATGTAACTCAGAAGAATCGCAAGAATACACCTGATCGTCTAGAAATCAAGAAGTACAATCCGATTCTCAAAAAATATACTATTCACAAAGAAATAAAGTAAGATGGCTAAAGTATCCAAAAACGCGCGTGTAGCGCAACGTGCAGCAAATGCCGGTTCAGGAAGAGATTTTGTCAAGGTAGTGACAAGTGTAAAGAACCCGGACACGGGCAAGTATTCTTATAAAGAAATAATGATCCATAAGGATAAAGTAAAAGAATACCTCGCTGCCAACAAGTAAGAGAAAATCAGAGAGATTTTATTTGAGAAGGGCTTACCTAAAGATTTTTTGAGGTAAGCCTTTTTTCGTCCATTCTTTACAATGGTTGCGGTGTCTCATTTTACCCCTTTTGCATTAATTTATCCATCATGAGCTTTTTTAATAAGTTTTTTAACAAAAAAAAAGAAGAAGATCTTCAAGAAGGACTACAGAAAACAAAAACCGGCTTCTTCAACAAGCTATCCAAGGTAGTCGCAGGCAAAAATACCGTCGATGAAAGCTTTCTCGACGATCTCGAACAGATTCTTATTCAATCTGATGTAGGTCTGGATACAACCATCAAAATAATCGATCGCCTTGAAGCAAAGGTCGCTAAAGATAAATATATCAACATCGATGAACTCAATGATATCCTCAAAAATGTCATCGTTGATTTATTGGATGAAAACAAAACCGTAGATCTCCAAGACTTTGAGTTTGATACATCGCACAAACCCCATGTTATCCTCGTCGTGGGCGTCAATGGTACGGGCAAAACAACAACTATCGGCAAACTGGCTTATCAATTTACCAAGCGTGGTCATAAGGTCTTGCTTGGAGCTGCCGACACCTTTCGAGCGGCAGCAGTTGACCAGCTCAAAATATGGTCTGAACGAGTCGGATGTGACTTCTATAGCAAAGGAATGAATGCAGACCCTGCAGCAGTGGCCTATGAGACCGTTCAATATGGTATCAATGAAGGACACGACCTCATTATTATTGATACTGCCGGTAGATTGCATACCAAATTGCACCTCATGAAAGAACTCACCAAAATCAAAAACTCCATTGACAAAAAAATGCCGGGAGCTCCTCATGAAGTCCTTCTTGTACTCGATGCAACGACAGGTCAAAACGCCATCGAACAAGCACGACAATTTACGGCCGCGACGGAAGTGACTGCACTCGCGCTTACCAAATTAGACGGAAGTGCCCAAGGTGGTGTCGCCATCGGAATATCCGATCAATTCAAAATCCCTATTAAGTTTATCGGCCTCGGCGAAAGTCTCGAACACCTCCAGGTGTTCAACAAAAAAGCATTTGTAGAAGGGCTCTTTAATTGACAAAATCAATCATCTACGTCATGTGACCGAAAGAGTGGCCTCAGGATCTTGTGTTAATAAAGCATTAAGCCACACACAGACCGCAACAATATTAACTTCCATCCGTCTTAAAATCAGAAGTTTCAATATGAGACCATATGATATCTCATAACGCACATTTAAACATCAGCACACTCACATGAAATTTGTACTTGGATTTATGCTCTCTCTCTCTCTCATAACTTGGTCTTCTGCACAAGATGCATCCGATATCGTCCGTTGGGATCAAAAGACCATACACCTCGGACAAGTGGTCAAAGGAGAAACTCCAAAAAGTCGGTTTACTTTCACCAATATTTCCAATCAAAATATTGAGATTGATCTGGTCTCTACTTGCGACTGTACAGAAGCACAGTGGACAATGGGAATCATTCAACCCAGAGAAAAAGGCACAATTGATTTTGTCTTCCTCAGTGATGAAAAAGATCGTGAAGAAACAATTGACATAGATGTGTACTTCGTCAACATTGATCCCGTAACCAATAGACCCTATTCTTCATTTCTCTCCTATACTTATACGTTTAAGTAGCATCCGTATATTTGGCGTGTACGACCACAGAATCATAACCAACCAAACAATCGGTAAGCTATAAGCTTATTTTTAAAATATTAAATCTTTTTTTAATATAATAGAAAGAAAATATGCTTCGATTAAGAGAAGTCCTACCTTTGCGTTCTATCAAAGTTAAAAATTCATCACCAATCAATTGGGACTAGTCGTCAAACGATCAACCGGATAGTAACCTAAAAAATGGGAATGGAACAAAGCTTTCAAACTTTAGGAGAATTTATCATTGATAATCAATCGGATTTTCAATATTCCACAGGAGAACTCTCCCGACTTATCAACTCCATACGACTGGCCGCAAAAACGGTTAACTACCAAGTCAATAAAGCGGGTCTCGTGGATATCACAGGATCCATTGGCAGCTCCAATACATCAGGAGAAGACCAACAAAAACTGGATGTCTATGCCAATGATGTATTTATCAAAACCCTCATAGATCGTCAAATCGTCTGTGGTATCGCCTCTGAAGAAAATGACGACTTTATATGTGTCAATAGTTCAGATGGCGGATATAACAACAAGTATGTAGTCTTAATGGATCCATTGGATGGCAGTTCTAACATTGATGTAAATGTATCTGTCGGAACTATTTTTTCAATATATCGAAGAGTGAGCCCTCCCGGGACACCTGTTGTGCTAGAAGACTTCCTTCAACCCGGCAACCAACAAGTTGCTGCGGGATACATCATTTATGGTACCTCGACCATGCTGGTTTACACCACAGGTCATGGAGTCAATGGATTTACACTCAATCCGGCTATTGGTACCTACTATCTCTCACATCCTCAAATGACGATATCCGAAGATGGTAGAATATATTCCATCAATGAAGGCAACTATGTGCACTTTCCGATAGGAGTCAAAAAATATCTCAAATTCTGCCAAGAAGAAAAGGATGATCGACCTTATACGTCCCGGTATATCGGATCCTTGGTCTCCGATGTTCACCGCAATATCATCAAAGGAGGAATATATATTTACCCTACGAGTTCAAAAGCCCCCAATGGGAAACTTCGCCTCCTCTATGAATGCAATCCCATCGCTATGATCATGGAGCAAGCCAATGGAAAAGCAAGCGATGGATATCAACGAATACTGGATATCGTCCCAACAGAACTGCACCAACGTGCACCATTTTTTTGTGGTAGTTCCAATATGGTGCGCAAAGCCGAGGAATTCATGTCATCATAATATAATCGCTAAATAATTGAGTTTAAAATGGACGTCAAAAATCTAAGAGAAAATCTGTGCGTTTCGGCACTGATTCAAGATACCATCCTTCAAAGACAAGGTATTCTAAGTGATAACGGAGCACTAATTATAAATACCGGAAAATTTACCGGAAGGTCACCCAAAGATCGTTATATCGTCAAGGACGATATAACAGCAAATACCGTCGATTGGGGGCAAATCAATATGCCCATATCCCCAAAAGTATTTGAAGATCTAAAAAACCGAATGGTACGATATGCAGGTAGCTTAGATCAAGTTTATTTTAGAGATGCTTACGCCTGCGCCAGTCGTAAATACAGAATCAACATTAAGGTCTATACCGAATTTCCGTGGCAAAACATGTTTGCCTACAATATGTTTCTCCGTCCCGACGGCGAACCTATCCCCAGTCTTCAAAGTGATGAATGGACAATCTATGCCTTCCCCGGCTGCACCGCAGATCCTGAGGTACACGGCACACGACAAGCAAACTTCTCTATTATTAATTTTACGGCCAAAACCATCATCATAGGCGGTACTGCCTACACCGGTGAAATCAAAAAAGGGATATTCTCTGTTCTCAACTACGTGCTGCCTATCCATCGCAATGTCCTGAGCATGCACTGCTCCGCCAACGTCGGCAGCAAAGGAGATACCGCACTTTTCTTTGGCTTGTCCGGAACTGGCAAAACGACACTGTCAAATGACCCCAATCGCCACCTTATCGGTGATGATGAACACGGATGGTCTCTCGCCAATGTCTTTAATCTCGAAGGTGGATGCTATGCAAAAGTGATCAACCTCTCTGAAAGCAAAGAACCCCAAATATTCAAAGCTATAAAGTATGGTGCAATCCTCGAAAATATCGGATTGCAGGAAGACGGTCATACTCCCAACTATGAAGATAAAAGTATAACCGAAAATACCCGTGTAAGCTACCCGATCAATCATATTGATAACATCATGTACAACTCCAGAGGAGATCTGCCTAAAAACATATTCTTTCTCACCTGTGATGCTTTTGGTATCCTTCCACCCATATCCAAACTCAACAGAGCACAAACGATGTATCATTTTATCAGCGGATACACTGCCAAAATCGCAGGAACAGAAGCTGGTATCACCGAACCCCAAGCAACGTTTTCAGCTTGCTTTGGTGCTCCATTCCTGCCCCTTCACCCTACTCAATATGCCAAAATGCTTGGCGATAAAATCGATGATAGCATTCAACACGGTCACGGAGATGTCAATGTGTGGTTGGTCAATACTGGGTGGACGGGTGGCCCATATGGACAGGGACACAGGATCGAACTCTCCTATACCCGTTCTATGATTAAAGCTGCCTTGGAAGGAGATCTCAACAAAATAGAATATCAAACACACGATTCTTTTGGGATTCAAATACCCAAATCCTGCCCCGACGTACCCAATGCAATCCTAAACCCCAGAGATACTTGGCCCAACGAAAAAGAATACGATGCCACA
>JAJRXG010000039.1 GCA_024276375.1 Bacteroidota bacterium
CGACGTTAAAAGTTGGGGGAAAGGCACCGGATTTTGAAGGCATTGATGAAAAAGGAGAGCGCATCCGGTTAGAGGATTTTAGTGGAAGCAAGTTGATCCTGTTTTTCTATCCCAAGGATATGACTCCTGGTTGTACCGCAGAGGCGTGCAATCTCAGAGACCACTACGATACATTGTCAAAGGCCGGATTTAAACTCCTCGGTGTGAGCCCGGATACTGCAACAAGGCATCAGAAATTTATTGACAAGTATGATTTTCCGTTTTCGTTGCTGGCAGATCCGGACAAAAAAGTAATAAAAAGCTATGGACTGTGGGGTTCAAAGAAGTTCATGGGACGCACTTACGACGGAGTCCACCGGACGACATTTGTTATTGATGAAGATGGCATAATAGCGCATATTATCCCTAAGGTTAAGACAAAAACGCATGCGGAACAAATATTGGCACTATACCTCTAAACGTCGACAAAAAAACTGACTAGGTATATTGTCGATAAGTGTAATAGATTTGAAATAAAAAAGCATCTTTGCATCCGTTTTAAGCCCGGGTGCTGAAACTGGTAGACAGGCACGTTTGAGGGGCGTGTGTGGTAACACGTGGGGGTTCGAGTCCCCCTCCGGGCACAAATATTCATAGGCACTTGCAAGACCTTGTGCAAAACCTATTTCAGGACAAGGCAGAACATGGTATCATACAAGCGACAAGGCTTGATCTAAGTCTTGAATCAAATCTTCTACGTCCTCAACACCTACACTTAGCCGGATCAATGAATCCGTGAGGCCTACTTTCAATCGCTCTGCCTTGGGTATAGCAGCATGAGTCATGCTTGCGGGATGACCGATTAAAGATTCGACTCCTCCAAGAGATTCAGCGAGAGAAAACAATTGGGTATTGCTCAATACGCTTGTGGCGGAAGTCAGCGTATTGTCAACAAGATCAAATGAAACCATACCTCCAAATTTTTTCATCTGACGTTTCGCTACTGCATGATTCGGGTGATCTTCCAATCCCGGATAATAGACTTTAGACACCTTTTTATGTGACCTCAAATACGCTGCGATTGTGGCAGCATTGTCACATGACCTCTCCATCCTCAGATGCAAGGTCTTTATCCCTCTCAAAACCAAAAAGCAATCCATGGGGCCCGGTACTGCTCCGGCTGCATTTTGAATAAAGCGCAATTGATCACTTATCTCATCATCATCTGTGATGACAACACCATGGATCACATCCGAATGACCATTGATATACTTCGTAGCACTATGAGTCACAATATCCGCTCCGAGAGTCAGAGGAGTCTGAAGGTACGGACTACTAAATGTATTGTCCACACAGACCTTGACCCCCGCTTCTTTGGCAATATCGCAGACGGCTCGAATATCTATGATGGACAACATAGGATTGGTCGGAGTCTCAATCCAAATCAACTTCGTATTGGGAGTAATACTTTGGGCCAAGATCTCAGTATCACTCATATCGACAAATTTTCCAACGAGGCCAAATTGACTAAAGATCTTGGTCAAAAGACGGTAAGATCCGCCATAAAGGTCATTAGTACACAACACTTCATCTCCTGGGTGATACAATTTCAATATCGCGTCCATTGCTGCCAAGCCACTGGCGTAGCATATGGCATGTCGGCCATTTTCGAGTGCAGCGAGATTCTCTTCGAGCGCACTTCTCGTTGGATTTTGTGTTCTTGCATATTCAAAACCCTGGTGTACACCCGGAGCGGATTGAACATACGTTGAGGTCTGATATATAGGTGTCATTATCGCTCCGGTTGATGGATCGGGCTTGACGCCTACATGTATTACTTTTGTTGCAAACTTCATTCTTCTGCTATCTAATAAAAAAGGTTAACGATATCCCTAAAGTAGGTCATCAAATGCATTCAAGGGACAAAACTCATGCGATACTTGCTTTTGATATCACGGAGGCTCATCATTGACTTGAATATGTCGAGTAAGATCACTACGGGAGGGCAATAATAAGTATAGATATCGGATTCACCAGTATCCTTTTGATCGGCAACACCATAATCCCTCAACCTTGCAGTAACACATACTGATATCACTCAGTCTATCATCATCCGGGATATACCAAAAAAAGACGCCAAGTACCTAGGCACTTGGCGTCAATATGGCGGAGAGAGAGGGATTCGAACCCTCGGTACGCTTTTGACGTACACACGCTTTCCAAGCGTGCTCCTTAAGCCACTCGGACACCTCTCCTTTTCAATTTTCCTTCCAACGATAACGTTCTAATGAAAATTGATCGCGCAAAAGTAATGATTCACTATCAATAATGTTCATATGTCGATAGTAACAAATAAAAAGTATTGGCTGATTCTGTCTCCGGATATTATGTCTCCTCCTCAATATTCAACGAGAACAACTTTACAGCATTCTCAGTTGTTGTCACTTCGATGGTTTCTATATCAATGGTTTTGGTATCAGCTATCACTTGAGCGATATAGGGGATATAACTGGATTCATTGCGCTTACCGCGAAAAGGCGCCGGTGTCAAATAGGGCGCATCCGTCTCCAACAAAAGAGATCTTAGGGGTATTTCCTTCAAGGTCTTACGAAAACTTTCATTCTTCTTAAATGTAGATACACCACCAATCCCCATATAAAATCCTATATCCATGATCCTTTTGGCCTCGGAGATGCTTTCAGAAAAACAATGAAAAACACCCTTCAAACTACCATCTTGGAGCTCTGTTACGATATCAATGGTTCTGTCAATGGACGCTCGACTATGAATAACAATAGGCAAAGCTCTCTCTTTAGACCATAGTATCTGTTGTCTAAAAGCCGCCTCTTGCTCGTACTCAAATGATGTATCCCAATACAAATCTATACCGATCTCTCCAACTGCGATGCAAGCCTTGTCATCGAGATAGGACAATAGATCATCGAGGATGACTTGATAATTTTCTTTGACTGAGCAAGGATGGAGACCCACCATCGGCAGACAGGTCTGAGGAAATAAATCATGAAGAGACATCACCTGTTTTATACTATCAAGGTCTATATTTGGCATCAAAATACGTCCGACATTGGCGGATAGGGCGCGATCCACAATATCCTCATATTCGTTTTTAAAAGAATCGAGATAAATATGAGCATGAGTGTCTATAAACATATACAGTAATTCCTATGGCTAAGAAAAAGCAAAAATACTATGTTGTATGGCAAGGAGTGCATCCCGGTATATATCATTCGTGGACGGATTGTCAATTGCAGATAAAAGGATATCCGGATGCGAAGTACAAATCATTCTATAGCCTCAAAGAAGCCCAGGAAGCTTTTGAAGAAAACTATGCTACTCATATAGGAGGAGTCAAACAAAATGTCCAAAAAAGCAGTAAACCATCAGTACCTCGATCTCAAATCATTTGGGAGAGCATATCGGTTGATGCTGCATGTAGTGGCAGTCCGGGAATTATGGAATACCGGGGTGTCTGGACGAAAGACACCACCCCAATATTTCACCAAGGGCCTTTTCGGTGGGCAACCAACAATGTTGGAGAATTTCTTGCATTGGTACATGCACTTGCTTGGGTCAAACAGCAGGATTTGAACCAATTGGTCATATATTCGGATTCGAGGACAGCTATGGCATGGTTGCGAAACAAAAAAATCAAGACCACCCTCAAACGAACCTCAAGTAATGAAGATGTCTTCAAACTTCTTGAAAGAGCCCATAAATGGATCCAACAAAATACTTGGACTAATCCTGTCCTAAAATGGGAAACTGCCTCTTGGGGAGAAATTCCGGCTGATTTTGGAAGAAAATAATTAGATATTTAACATATTACTTTTAGATATAATGTTATAAGGTACAATGACTCACAACTATAATATATTGAGATGCATCTAAGTAAATAGAGCAAAAATGGATTATTTTTTAAATAAAATTAAAGCTAATAATTTGGATAATTTCAATGATTTGTGTATAGGCAAAAGTATGTTCCAAAAAATAGTTAGTGCATTTCTTCATCTTTCGTAAAACTTTCTATTTTTAGCACGAAATGAAGACTTTTATTAACTATTAACTTGAACTTAAACTAACTGACCATGCAAAAAATTATAGCACTGGCATTTGTATTTGTGCTGGCATCAATGTTTGGTGCCGTAGATTTAATGGCCCAAGATGGTGGCGCAACTGCTACTGGATTCCAAGCATTGAAGGAAAAATTCATTGAAGGAGGCTGGGTATTTATGAGCCTTGTATTAATCTGTTTAATATTGGGGTTGGCATTTTGTATTGAGCGTATCATTACACTCAACATCGCAACCACCAATACGGACAAATTGATTGGTAAAATTGACGAACAGCTTTCTTCCGGTGACATTGGTGGCGCTATGGAAATAGCAAAATCAACACCAGGTCCTACTGCGACTGTATTATATGAAGGATTGCGCAATGCAGGAGATGGACCTGAAGCGGTTGAAAAGGCAATTGTCTCTTATGGATCTGTCCAAATGGGGCTTCTCGAAAGAGGACTAGTGTGGATATCTCTTTTTATTGCTATTGCTCCGATGCTCGGATTTATGGGTACGGTACTTGGTATGATTGAGGCTTTTGATACGATCGAAACAGTAGGTGATATTTCTCCTTCAGTTGTTGCCGGAGGTATTAAGATAGCCTTGTTGACGACCGTATTCGGACTTATTGTCGCTATTATCCTTCAGATTTTTTACAACTACATCGTTGCTAAGATTGACAGTATTGTCAATAAGATGGAAGAAGCATCTATCAACTTAGTAGAAGTGATGGGTAGAAACAAGGTGTTCAAATAATTGTCCACTTATTTATGAACTATTAAAATACATAAAACATGTATAATTTACTAGCTAAGAAAGGACAATTGTTTGCTATAGGACTAGGTGTTGTGATAGTGGCGATTTATCTTTTGACTGTACTAGGAGGACTATCAAATGCTGGTTACAGCGTGTCCGATGATTTAGTTACCGTTCTTAAAAGTAATAGTGGCGAACTATTTAGTTTCTTCGATCTCGGTTTATGGCTAACGATTGGTTTATTGGGTATCACCGCCTTAGTTGCCGCCTTTTTTGGTCTTTGGCATCTTGTGAGCAATATCAAGGGATCTCTGACAGGCATTATTGCCATCGTTGTGATTTTAGGATTGTTCTTTTTGTTGTATTCGAGTGCATCGACAGATCTTGAGCATGGTGGAGCTATATCCAAAACATTGCAAAAGTTTAATATAACCGAGAATATCAGCAAAATGATCAGCGGGAGTTTATTAACAACCATAATAATGGCTTTGATAGCGATCGCATCGATGTTTGTACTTGAGATCTATAATATGTTTAAATAATGGCAAAGAAAAGTGTAAAAGATCGGATGAGTAATGAAGTGAATGCGGGCTCTATGGCTGACATTGCATTTTTGCTTCTCATTTTCTTCCTCGTCACCACGACTATTGCTGAGGACAAAGGAGTATTGGTGAGACTACCTCCATGGTCTGAAGAGCCTCCTGAGGTTTTAAAATTTAAGACACGTAATGTGTATTCTATTTTGGTAAATGCCAACAATGATTTATTGGTGCGCAATGAACCCATGAAAATAGAAGACCTGAAGGAGGGTGTTGTTGAATTTATTCTCAACCCGAACAGACGCGAGGATTATTCTGAAACGCCAAATGATGCGATAGTTTCGCTGAAGAATGATAGAGGAACGAAGTATGAGACCTATCTAGCTGTTTATAACGAGGTAAAGGCCGCATATAACGAGTTATTTGATGGTGAGGCTCAGAAACAATTTGGTAAGGATTATGAGTTCTTAACTACCCCTCAGAAAAAATCAGTAAGAGAGGTCATACCGATGAAACTATCAGAAGCTGAACCATCTTCATTTGGTGAAGAATAAAAAAGTATAACTATGGCTAAATTTCAAAAGAAAAGAGGAAAATCAAATCCCACGATATCCACCGCATCACTGCCGGATATCATCTTTATGTTACTATTCTTTTTTATGGTTGTAACGGTTATGAGGACATCTACAAAAATGGTCTCAGTTGTAACTCCGAGTGTGACAGAATTGACCAAACTGGAGAAGAAGTCCTTGGTGAATTATATCTATATCGGAGTTCCGAAACCGGAGTTTAGAGATATTGCCGGCACTAAACCCCGAGTACAGTTGGGGGATAAGTTTGCAGACATGAATGACATACCGTTATTTTTGGAAGCACATAGACAGAAGGTTGATGAACGTCAACGAGGTCTGATCACCTCTTCACTAAGAGTTGATAAGGATGCTACGATGGGTATTGTCTCTGATGTCAAAGTTGCCTTGCGTAAAGCCGGCCAGTTTAAAGTGAATTATTCCGCTAAAAAACGAGCCGAATAGTATAGTTGCTGTAATGAAAAGTTTTATAGGGATTTGGTGTATACTAAATCCCTTTTTTTGTGCTTTAGCAACAAAGATCCTGACTATCTGAAGATATAGCACCCTTGGTTGTTTGACTTTGCTTTTTGCGAGGTACTGAACGTCTTTCGACAAGTGATAGATACTCATAAAAACCAAATCGCATCAATCAATTCTTCCGAAGATATCCTTAATTTTGATATCTTGTACTTTTCAAGATAAACAGGTCATAGGAAGGGACAAGCCCTTCATAGTATCTTTTTTTTAGTAACCTATGATCGATTTAGAAATTGATAAAACAATCCAAAATGATTCAGCGATTACAGAGTATATTTTATGTGCTTACCGGTATTTTTTTTGGTGCCGAATTTGCCTTTCCCTTTGCCTCTACCCCGACCAATGTTAGTCAAGGGTTGTTCAAAGATTCTCTTTACAATATACAGGACAACATAGCGCTTCAAGTCCTGGCCGTTATCGGAGTTTTGCTATCGATTGCGGCACTGTTCATGTACCGCAATCGCAAAAACCAGATTAAAACAGGATACATCTTAGCGACCATAGCAATCATACTTCCGATTGTAGCGATATTAATTTTTACCGGTCAGGCCGAACAGCTTAACAATACCGAAGTCAGTGATGAGTTGGGTTTATATCTTCCTATAGGTATGATTGTTTTTTCTCTGTTGGGAGTGCGCTACACAAAAAAAGATGAGCAACTTGTTAAATCGATGGATCGTCTGAGATAAGATCGATAGAATATTTTACTAATCAGATAATCCACCATGAATCGTCAATTGAGCATATGGGAACGCGAGACGATTCTACCTGACGTTGATTGTCTCATTGTAGGAGCCGGTATTGTAGGGCTTACGGCCTCAAGGATTGTCTCACAACGCAATCCTTCGCTTAGTGTCTGTGTCATCGAAAAAGATGCCATCGGAAGTGTAGCAAGTTCTCGAAACGCGGGATTTGCTTGCTTTGGTAGCGTTTCTGAGATCGCTAGTGACCTTCAAGAGATGTCAGAGGCTCAAGTAAAGACATTAATTAACAATCGGCGAACTGGTCTGAAAAAACTCTCTGATCGCTACGGGATCCAAGAACTGGACTTAGATATCTGTGGTGGATACGAACTGTTTAGAGATCAACAGAGTTTTGAGGCCAATATCGAACAAATCAAATATATTAATACACTCTTGGATCACCCGACAGAAGTTTTTGTGGTAGAGGATACGCCTTACGGGATGAACTTTTATAACAAGTGTATTTTTAATCGCTTGGAAGGGCACCTCAATACCGGGCTGATGTATCAGGCCATAGAAAAGGATTGTCTTGATGCAGGCGTTAGAATTATTCGAGGGCTGGAAGTCAAGCAATTGGAGGATGCTATAGACGGTGTGAAGGTACGACTTGCCTATGGTGAGATACAAGCTCAAAAAGTGATTATTGCCACCAATGCACTCGCCGGTCAACTTGTCCCTGAGATAGCTATTGCTCCGGCTCGAAATCAAGTACTTGTGACTCAACCTATAAAGAAGCATGGAATCCATGGAACATTTCACTTAGATGAAGGCTTCATATACTTCAGAGATCTGGGAAATCGAATCCTGATAGGTGGTGGTAGGCACTTATTTGAAGAGGAACAAACACTTGATCACGGTATCAATCAAGAGAATATATCCTATCTGATGGACCTTCTTAAAGAACGCGTTCTACCCCATCGTGATGATCTGTCAATATATATGAATTGGAGTGGAATCATAGCACCAAAACCATCCAAAATACCCATTGTTAAGAAAGTGAGTGATCATATCACTATCGGAGTACGCCTTGGAGGCATGGGTGTCGCCATCGGAATGAAAATAGGAGAAGATGTAGCAACTCTGAGCATGTCATAAACGTTGGAGAGATTGATGAGGCATTTTATAATCATATACATCTTGATTTTTCTAAATTTTGGTGGCAACCTTGTATCTCAGCAGAGGGATATATCACAAGTACCGACATCAAATGATTCGTTTACTGTGATCACAACGACGGCTGAAGAAGTATTTCATAGCAGCGTTGATAATCATGAGATGGACACACTTATCGGTTCAGTCAAAATGATCCAAGACAGTTTAATCATGTATTGTGATCGTGCATATATCGTGGATCAAATGTACGCTCATGCATACGACAATGTAGTGATCATTCATGAAGATAGTCTATGGATATTCTCGGATTCTCTTTACTATAATGGTGAGGATAAGATAGCGTATCTCTATGGAGAAGTGATCCTTCAGGAGGGTGACAAACGTTTATACACACACCAATTGACCTACGATATAAAAACCAAAGTGGCTTCATATGATACCGGTGGCACCTTGATCGAAAATAATGCCACGATCAAAAGCAGAGAGGGATATTATTATTCTAAAAGGAAGATGGCTCGCTTTATTGGCAATGTAGTATTTGCTGATTCGACCAAGACACTATTTACAGATAGTATTCTCTACTTTTCAGAAAGAAAACAACTCAATTTCATCAGCCCTACAAAAATCTTGGAAGACAGTGTTGAAATCTACGGTGAGAAAGGTATCTATAGGCTCTCTGCCAAGCAAGGTGTTCTGAGCCAAAATGTCCAAGTCAAATCCGGAACCACTACAATATCATCATCTGTTCTACACATCAATCAAGACAAAAAAGAATACACCTTCTTGATCAACCCTCAAATCCGGGATCCGGATGGTAACGCCGTCGGTGACACAATAATCTATCACACTAAAGGTAAATATGTCGATCTAATAGGCAATGCTCAATTTATAACCGATAAGGAAGATATATCCGCTCCGCGCATCAGATACCATACGGACACAGAGCAGTATCAAAGTTTTGGCCGGGCATCTGTAGCAGCGGATCAACAACTCATAGAAGCCGATCAAATGCATTCTGATTCACTTGGCATGACATTTCTTTCGGGCAATTTTACTTTTGATGATCCCCAAGAAGGGGTTGCAATTAAAGCTGATGCCGCAACTAAAAAAGATTCTGTAATGACGGCATATATCATAGATCGACAAGTCCATATGAGGTATCTGCTCAACCGAGATAGCCTTCTGCTCATGGCAGATACACTTAGGCAAATAGAACTGGAGACAAATACTGATAGTATGTCCCAAATGCTTATAGCCCTTGAAGATGTACAACTGCTTCAAGGCAAGATCGTTGGCAGATCCCAAGTATTCATCTATAGCAAAATAGACTCCGTTATCACCATGACAGACAATCCCGTATTGTGGTCTGATTCTATACAGTTGAGTGGAGATACCATCCGCATCTACCTTCAAGATAACAGTATCCAAAGGATAGACCTTATAAAAAACGCCTATATACTTTCTCCTGAACCCGGTGGACACTACAATCAAATCAGTGGATCACATATCAGCAATCATGTCAATGGCAAAGAGATTTCAAGATCTATTGCCAATGGAAATGTCTCATTGTTATATCTCATAAGAGAAGATAATCAGTATCAAGCCATCAACAGATCCGACAGTCCAAAAATGATCTTTAACTTTGTCGATGGTGAGATCCAAAGTGTCCAAATGGAAGAACAAGAATCCCAACTCTATGAATACGAAGAGACCATGGATATAACAAAATACTATCTACCTGAGTGTGTTATCAGAATAGATGAACGACCCATTGCGAAACGATTTATTTTCGTACCAATTCAAAGTAAATCTGTAAATAAAAAGAAATAGGAAGTATGAATAAAACAGGGTTGATGATCATTATCGCGATAATTGGGATGGTTGATGGTTACGGTCAAACCGCGTTCAAACAAAGCGCTCTTGCTCTGCAAGAAGGTAAGGTGAGTATTGCTATAGAACAAATGCAACAACTTATAGTCCAAGATAAAGTCTCACCCGAATTGTACAGCAATCTTGCACACGCTTACTATCTTCAAAATAATCTGGCTGA
>JAJRXG010000323.1 GCA_024276375.1 Bacteroidota bacterium
ACTTAAATACCTGTTTTTCAGCAGATAAGCAAATAATTCTATATAAAATAGAATGTTCTTTCTATTTTTCAATGTCCTTTTACTATATTTGGCATGGAATTATTATTTGGAATAGAGTTGTTGTTAAACAATACTATTCAAAATGTTTGTTCAAAACAAAAATTAAATATCACTTAATATGGCAAATGTTTTATGGTTACAAGGAGGCGCGTGCAGTGGCAACACGATGTCCTTTTTGAATGCGGAAGAACCTACCGTAATTGAACTGGTTGTTGATTTTGGCATCAACATTTTATGGCATCCGACAATTGGCTTAGAGATAGGACATCAAGTTTCGAATCTGCTCAACGATTGTATATCCGGTAAGACGCAATTGGATATATTCGTTTTTGAAGGATCCGTAGTACAAGGTCCAAATGGAACTGGCAAAATGAATTATTTTGCAGATCGCCCGATGCAAGATTGGGTCAAGGAGTTATCAGCTGCAGCTCAATTTGTCGTTGCGATAGGTGATTGTGCCACTTATGGAGGTATTCCTGCCGTAGCACCCAATCCGAGTGAATCCACAGGCATGCAATTTTTAAAGAAAAACAAAGGGGGATTTTTGGGATCCGACTTTGTTTCCAAAGGTGGTTTGCCAGTGATCAATATACCAGGTTGCCCAGCGCATCCGGACTGGATTACTCAGATACTTGTCGCCATCTCTACAGGAAGAATTGGTGATGTATTGATAGATGAATATCACAGACCAAAAACATTTTTCACGGATTTTGTTCAGAATGGCTGTACTAATGCCGTAGCATTTAGTGAGAAGGTCAACGGCAATTTCGGAAAACGGGGCGGATGTCTGTTCTATGAAGTGGGCTGTAGAGGTCCGATGACACGATCCAGTTGTAACAGGATACTTTGGAATCGCCATTCGAGTAAAACTAGGGTCAATCATCCTTGTCTAGGATGTACCGAACCGGGGTTTCCTCATCATGACCTGAAGAAAGGCTCTGTTTTTAAAACGATGAAATATTTAGGATTTCTACCTAAAGAAACACCACCTGGACAGGCAAAACTGTTTTATTATGTGAAGGCCGGTATAGGAAAGGTACTAGGTTCACCAGATTCAGCTAAGGATTATGGCAATTCAAAATAATCCACTTTATTAAATGCATGGCATTTTAGGAGACATCATATTTGAATATCAAAAAACATTATAATGGCAATAAAAAAAGAACTGAATATATCCCCTGTCGGCCGAGTAGAAGGTGACTTGGATGTTAAAGTATATATGGAAAACGGTGTGGTTACACGTGCTCATACACAAGCTGCGATGTTTCGTGGTTTTGAGAAGATATTGCAAGGAAAAGATCCTCAATCAGGACTCATAGTGACACCACGAGCTTGTGGAATATGTGGTGGCTCACATCTTTACTGTGCCTCATCGGCATTGGATGTAGCATGGAAAACAACCCTACCTCCCAACGCACTTCTATTAAGAGCTATAGGACAAGCTACGGAGACCATACAGAGTATCCCTCGTTGGTTTTATGCAATTTTTGCGACAGACATGGCCAATAAAAAGTTTGCTAATAAGCCCCTTTATAATGAAGTGGTCAAACGATGGGCAGCGTATGTAGGAACATCGTTTCAGACTGGTGTGACCGCAAGTGGACGACCTGTAGAAGTTTATGCTTTGTTTGGGGGGCAATGGCCGCATTCTAGTTACATGATTCCGGGTGGAGTAATGTGTGCACCAACGTTGAAGGATATTACACGGGCACATGCAATCATGAATCAGTTTAGAAATGATTGGTTAGAGTCTATCTGGTTGGGTTGTTCAATTGAGCGGTATATGCAGGTAAAATCATGGGATGATCTGATGGAGTGGATGGAGGAAAATGAGTCTCAACGCAATAGTGATCTGGGATTGTTTCTACGAGCGGGTATAGAATTTGGATTGGACAAATTTGGCCAAGGGGTTGGTAAATTTTTAGCATGGGGAACATATCTCCATAAGGATATGTATAACAAACCTACAATTGAAAGTAGAAACGGTGCGACCATTACACCTTCGGGATTCTGGGATGGCAAGAAGTACTATGAGGCTGATCAGAAACAGGTGGCGGAGCATGTCAAGCATGCATGGTATCTCAATCAGAAAGATGGTTTGCATCCTTTTGATCAACCGATCCCTACAGCTTCTACGGATTCGCGTATTTTAGAAAATACAGATTTTAACGGTAAATATAGTTGGGCTAAAGCACCTCGGTTCATGGGACATGCCGCAGAGACCGGCCCGTTGGCTCGAGTCATCATGAATGCCAATCCAGCCAATGCATCTCATCAAATTCAAGACCCATTGTTTGGAGACATCATGGAGAAAATGGGTCCCTCCGTCTTTACAAGAGTCTTATCTCGTATGCATGAAGCACCACGATTGTACACTATGATTAACGATTGGTTGTCACAAGTGAGACTTGACGATGAGTTCTATATCAAACCTACGGAAAGAGACGGAGAAGGTTGGGGTGCAACTGAAGCAGCTCGTGGTGCATTGGCACATTGGATTAAGATCAAGGACGGTGTAATCGAAAACTATCAAATTATTGCCCCAACGACATGGAATGTTGGCCCTAATGACGCTGAAGGCAATCCTGGTCCGATAGAATCTGCTTTGGAAGGTACTGAAATCGAAGATCCACATGATCCTGTAGAAGTAGGTCTTGTGGCACGCTCTTTTGACTCGTGCCTTGTGTGTACAGTTCATGCCCATGATAATAAAACTGGCAAAGAATTGACCAAATTCAAATTATAATATTTTATATTTATAATATATTTTGGAAACCTGTCAATGGAGCTTGGCAGGTTTCTTTTTTTTTGCAACTACTCAGCACTGATACTTT
Source organism: Bacteroidota bacterium (assembly GCA_024276375.1). Classification (GTDB taxonomy): domain Bacteria; phylum Bacteroidota; class Bacteroidia; order Chitinophagales; family Saprospiraceae; genus JAJRXG01. The sequence goes on from JAJRXG010000323.1 coordinate 2,895, forward strand.
TGAATAAAATAATGAACATATTTTTGATTTTCGAGACTCAATTAAACAACTATAGAAGGCTTCCATTGCTCATTGGCAATTAGTCTGACTTTATTGAGTACTTGTCACTCTTTCTTAATGATAAACTTTATAGTATTTATAGCGTTAGATCTATTGATATATGATCAAGTAAAATGACAAAAAAAACAGCAATTTTAGGGTTTGGTAACCCTGTTAGAGCAGATGACGGAGTAGGTATATATGTGATAGACCAACTAAAATCCCAAATAGGGAAACGGGATGATATTAGTATTTTTGATATGGGCACTTCTGCATTTGAGGTATTGTTTAGCCTTAAAGGTCACGATCGAATTATATTGATAGATGCTGTTATCAATACAGGTGAATCTGTAGGCACCATCTATAAGATGCCTGCCTCTGAAGTGGAGGAACAGGTAGAGGATGATCCCCATGTGTTTTTACATAGCCTCAAATGGAACCAAGCTCTTTCTTATGCCAAAAAAATGCTCGGAGAGGAGTATCCAGAGGACATTGAAGTATATTTAATAGCGATTGATAGTACAAAATTTAATGTTGGCATGACAGAAGAAGCGCGTAAAGGTGGTGATAAAGTTGTGAACCTCGTGAAAAATGAGTTTAAACCATGAAGTCCAATCGCAATGCAAAAATGACTTGTGTTATCTGTTGCATAAACGGTTGTGTATGGACAATAATTTTTGATATTTAAGGCTTCTGATTAAATTTGGAATTAAAATAAATTTTTGATGTTTATTCCTCCTAATGACATAAAGAAAAAGTTTGATACACCCACTTCAGATACCCGGAGCAAGGTTAAGTTAAAATCCTCGCATTTGTATATTGAAGGAGGACTGGTAAAGAAAGTATTTGGAGAGGATCAAAATGTTTTTGTTGTTTATTATGCTGATCGAAACAAGCTCATGTTGGCACCAATAAGTGATGATTCATTTAAGAAGTTACATAAGGCTGGTCAGCATATCTTAAAGGATCGCAATGTTAAAGGTGATAAAGTTATTGCATTGCATGAAATACTTATCGACAATACCATTGCTACCGAAGAGCGCGATCTGAGCTATGAATATCAAAATGGAATGGGCGTATTGATCGTTGAATTATAAATAGAATTAAGATGATTATATCCACATCTATACCGTATGATTTTTCTCCGGAGCAACCCGGCCAGATCATAGACTTTGGGTTTCTAGAGGAGGATAAGTGGTTGGTTGATACCGAGGTAAAGTATATTCTGCTCGAAAAAAAGGGGCAATGGCATCTGACGATGATTTATATAGCAGTAGAGAATCCATTGAAATTACTATGCAAAAGGATTGATGCATATCATACGGCAAAGAAGGCTATGATATATGCTAGTATATTGCAACGTAGCATGAGAAAAGATAATCGAGGAACCCTAAAATCAAATGTAAATGCTTTCAATCTTTGCGACAATTGAATACCACCAACAGCTCAATGAATTCATTGCTCAAGAAGAGAGACTTAACGAGTTAGTTGATGTTCTTGACATTTTAGAAAATCGCCCTATCCCTAGTGCACATAGAATTCTTATAAAGAATGGTAATATAGCATTGCCTATAGACTGGTTTAACATACAACCTCCTTTTATTCTGCCTGAAGAAATCGCGCTCACCAAGGCAAATTTACTTGGTGTTATTTTTGCCAAACTCAATAATTATGAAAAATCTTTTGCGTATTTACAAGACAATAATCGAGGACTATATAATGAACTTGATTTTATCAACCGTTTACAACAGGGTATCCCTATAGATCCTATTGAATTGGCTTCACAATATTCTCCATTTGAAGAATATCGGTTAATGCACAATCAGGCCATAGTACGACATTATGCTTCTGAATCTGATAGTATAGACATTGATAAAATTCTATATTTTTATGATGAAGCGATCCGCTGCGCTCCCCATGAGGAGTATCGTGCTTATTCTTGCCGACAACTTGCGTTGTTATATATCGATTTACATGAAGCAGATAAGGCTCAAGCGGTATTAGATATTATAATTATACAAGATCTGTCTAAGGAAGCGGGGATCGAGATAAAGCAAACAATGTTGCAAGTATGGATGCAACAATTGACACTACCATATGACACTGCATTGTTGCATAAATTGAAAGAAACCTTGTGGGAAGTATTACAGTTTTATGAATCCTCTGAACGCAACGTAGAATCGGGTCTCTTACTTTTGGATGCCGCCCATATAGCCAATATTTCAGAGAGTTTTAGCGAGTCTTTGGGATATGTGACCAAGGCAATTAGAATATTTGAAGAAGACAATATGCAGGAATTGATGGGCAATGCATACATTAGAAAAGGAGCTCTTCTCTATACTTGGGCAAAAAAGGGAAACCCTCAGTTTTTTAAACCAGCGGTTAAAAGTTATCGAGAAGCTCTCAAGGTATTTACGAAAGAAAGGGCTCCAGCTTATTTTGCAGATATACAACATCACTTGGCCAATATTTTTGCGGATATGCCAACCGAAACAAAGAAAAAAGGACTATGGGCGGGTGTAGCAGTTTCATCCTTTAATGAAGCGCTGGAGTTTTATACTAAGGATCAATATCCATTTGAGTATGCGATGATATGCAATAATTATGGCAATGCCTTTACCAAATTCCCAAAAGCTGTGCTCTCCGATAATTATGAAAAAGCTCTTTTCTACTACCAAGAATCACTGGATATAAGAACTAGTGATTATCCTAATGAACGAGCTATTACTTTACTCAATTTCTTAGAAGCCAGTTGGAGCGTTAGCAATAGTGTAGAGGAATTTAACGAAGATCGATTTATAGATATGAAGCGTAAAGCGGAAGAGGTGAAAACATTGGTTCGTGAAGAAGAGATGCTCCAAGAAGCTCAAAAGCATTTGGATTTATTAGAAGAATTAAAACAAACAGTCAGTAAATAGAATCTAATGCATGAGATTTCTTTAGTGAGGAGTATTTTTAACACTTTAGAATCGGAGTTTCCTAAAGCAGAACTCGAATTCTTAATGAAAATTGATTTGAAGGTAGGCGAGTTGTCCAATGTAGAACCAATCCTGATGCAAAACGCTTTTGAAGCCGTTACGGTAGCAGAAGAAAAGTTTCAGAATGTAGAACTCAATGTGATAAAAATGCCGACGGAGATATATTGTAATACCTGTAATCTTCGATCTCGTATATCAAATTACAAGTTTGTGTGTTCTCAATGTGGAGAACCCAATAACAATTTGGTTCAAGGGACAGAGTTGCTGATACATCAGGTACATTTTCGAGAATAAGATGAAATAACCTAATTTTGAAGTAATTTTATAGTGGGCTCTATGATTATTTTTTTTGTGATTAGAGTTTACTCTGGACTTGGATAGTAGCGATATTGCCGTCCAAATAGACGAAACGAATCAGAAAATTGCTTTCGATTCCCAAATATTGATTAGTGCTCAGTAGTTACCTTTTTAGCATATCTTAAAACGTAGTTTACATGGTAAGTGATGTCAGGCATAAGGCCAAAGTTGTAATTGTGGGAGCAGGGCGAGGAGGTACAGCTTTGTTAGAAGTTTTTAGAGATGATCCTACAACGCTTATTGTTGGCGTAGTTGATGTCAATCCTGATGCACGTGGTATTGCTTTGGCTCGATCATTGGGTATTCAGGTTTTTAAGTATCCGAATGTGTTTTTTGAAAATCCCGATAATGTCGTAGATATAGTTATAGATGTCACGGGTAGTGATAGAGTCAGAAAAGAACTGCAAAAAATCAAACCTTCTGATACAAGAATGATCAGTGGATTGGCAGCTAAATTTCTCTGGACATTGATAGATGTAAAGAGGGATAAGCATATACTTATGCAGAAATATAATAACCTTAAAGCATCTGTAGAAGATAGTCCTAATCAAGAATTGATTTTTGGTACTAATCCACGTATGCTGCAATTACGTGGGATGATTCAACAAGTAGCTCCCACACCGGCTACTGTCTTAATATTAGGTGAGACGGGTACGGGCAAGGAAATGATTGCGAGCACGATTCAAAAAATGAGTCATTTGCGCATGCAACCTTTTGTCAAAATAAATTGTACCGCTTTTGCTCCACATCTATTGGAGAGTGAACTATTTGGATACAAAAAGGGAGCATTTACCGGAGCTTCAAAGGATAAGGTAGGATTGTTAGAAAAGGGAGATGAAGGAACAATTTTCTTAGATGAAATTGGCGATATTAGTATGGAATTGCAAGTAAAACTCTTGAGGTTCTTGCAGTTTGGTGAAATACGCCCGGTGGGTTCTACTGAGACTAAAGTTATACAAACTCGTATTATTGCTGCTACCAATAAAAATTTAGATGAACTCGTTAAAACTGAAAAATTTAGAAAGGATTTGTTCTATCGACTCAATTCATTTATTGTTGAGTTGCCACCATTAAGAGAGCGAAAAGAGGACATTCCGGTTTTATCCTATCATTTCCTCAATCTTGCCGTCCTTAAAATGAATAAAGTTGTACGTACCATCTCTCCTGATGCGATCGAATGTTTAAATGAATATACCTATCCTGGGAATCTAAGAGAATTGCAAAGTATAATAGAGCGCGCGGTGATATTGTGCCAAGGTACTACAATAGAACCATTGCACTTACCTCTTATCGTACAATCTTCTAACGAAGTGTATGACTATAAACAAGGTTTGATAGAAGCGAGAGACAATATGGTCAATCAATTTGAACGCCAAGCGCTGCAGCATTATCTTATCCATACTAATGGCAATGTAACCGAAGCTGCTATGTTGGCAAGGGTGCCAAGGCGTACATTTTATCGTCTTTTAGACAAACACAACATCTATAAAGACGTATTCAAATCAATTAAAGGAAATTACCGTGATTGACGTAGAATTAATAATTTTCGATTTAGATGGCACTCTGGTTAACTCACAATATGATTTGGCGGACGCTGTCAATCATGCGCTAGCAAATATGAATCGAAGACTGATTACATATGATGAAGTTCCGGCAATGATCGGTAGCGGAGTGACGAGATTATTAGAATTAGCTCTTGGTGAATATACTGATAATGAGTTGCATATTGCACGTCATTATTTTGATGCCTTTTACAGAGATAACTTTTCTCGTAAGACGAAATATTACGCTGGAGTTTCTGAAACATTAGAGTATTTTAAACATAAGAAAAAAGCGGTTTATAGCAATAAAGTACACGCCTATACTGTCGAAATTATACGAGAACTGAAACTTGATAGTCATTTTGATATTGTGATGGGATCCGCACCTCAAAACTATGCACCGAAACCAAGCCCTGAAGGGATTCAGATTATATTAAGCAAGTTGGATATTCCGCCACATAAGGCAATTATGGTCGGTGATTCTACGCATGACATTCATGCAGCACAGGAAGCAGGGATACATAGCTGTGCTGTAGCTTATGGCTACAGACCTTTGTCACTATTGCGAAAGATGAATCCAACTATCGAGATTGATATGATTGAGGATATAAAAAATTATATAGTATAATGCTACCTTCTCCAGATAGGCTAGCCATTAATGGCATTGTTGTGTCAAGAATGTATCACCTAACCCATTGAACCTCAATGGTTTGTTCCGAGTGTGATAAGGCAGTGACCATTGATTATAAAATTATCGTGCCATTTGTGTCACAATATTATTCTGAAATAAATTGTTGATGTTTGCCAAAATGTCATAATATACAGTAAGAC
>JAJRXG010000040.1 GCA_024276375.1 Bacteroidota bacterium
GCATTTTTGGTGGTTTGTACCTGCCGTTAGCTTTGGGTTAGTGATCTATATGGTGATGATGTATGCTACAGTATTTGTTTTTCCAAGGTGGCTCAAACGGGATACGCTCCAGTACTACCAACATTTAGATATTGCCTAGAATGGGCATTATGTCTGCCGCTATAACCACATAGTACTCTGTAGGTACGGAGGTGACTTTTGGTGTCATCGGTGTTCTTGTGCTCATAGTGGTTTCAAGCTCCTCTCTTGCCGAGTATTTCCTGCAAGGCTTCAATCTCTATCAAGAAGGCATCGTGTCCGAAATGCGTTTTTACTTCCTTGTAAGTGGCATTGGGGATGTACTCAGCGAGCAATTGTTGTTCAACTACAGGTATCAAAAGATCTGTATCAAATCCAATACATACAGTCTTTGCTGTTACTTGTGCAAGCGCATGGGCAACACTCTTCCTATCGCGTCCTACATTGTGCGAATCAAGTGCATTAAGCTGATGATAATAGCAATGTGCATCGTATCGATCTATGAATTTTTGACCTTGATATCTGACATAAGATGCGGCTTTGAAATCCGTGATTTTGTCCAAGTCGTCTTCTGTCTGCCTGATTCTGAAGGAAGGGTGTGACCTGTAGAAGGGTAGGGCAAAGGCGCGTGCTCCTCGTAGGCCTTCCTTGCCTGAATCCGGATCGTTTTCAGCAAAGGTAGGATCACTATGTAGTGCGATGCGCTGGCTCTCATGAATGGCGATAACCCACGGAGTTTCTTGGGCACTACAACAGAGCAATGCCAGTTTTTTTATACGGTCTCCGAGAGATATGGCCATCTCCAGCGCGATATTGCCTCCACAAGATCCTCCGATCACTAGGGCGATAGTATTGATACCAAGATGTTCAAGCAGCTTCAAGTGGAGCGCTACGGTATCCCGCAAGGTAAAGAAGGGAAAATTCATCCCATAGCGTTCTCCGGTATCTGGATTGATAGATAGAGGAGATGAAGTACCGTAGGGACTGCCGAGATTATTGGCACAGACGATAAAGTGTTTTTCTGGATCCAATACATTCTCACGCCCCATGAGACCCTGCCACCATTCGTGAACATTGCTGCTCGCCGTTAAGGCATGACAGACATAGATTACGTTGTCTCTGTCCGCATTGAGTGTGCCATAAGTCGTATAAGCGATGGTGGGATTCTTGAGAGTGCCACCCGCCTCGAGGGATAGATCTTCTTCTAGTGTCCAATGATTCATTGCTTTCCGATCTTTTGCAATGCTTGCTCAAAATCTTGTTTCAGATCTCCTATCCCTTCAAGTCCAACGGAGATGCGCACTGTAGCATCGAGAATGCCCGCTTCTTGTTGCGCTTCGCGTGATAGTTTGCTATGTGTTGTTGATGCGGGGTGGGTTATAATGGTTCTGGTATCTCCGAGATTGGCTGTGATAGTAGGTATGGTCAATGCATTGATCAATCTAAATGCCTCTTCTTGGCCACCTTGGATATCTATGGTTACAAGACCTCCCCCTGCTGACATTTGTTGGCGCGCTAGGTCGTATTGCGGATGAGAGGACAAGAATGGGTATCTCACATTTGTGATGTACTTGTGTTGTTCAAAATATTGTGCCAAGGCGAGTGCATTCTCACAGTGTCGCTGTATCCTTACATCTAGTGTCTCCAGACTCTTGCTCAACAGCCACGCATGGAAGGGTGACATACAGGCACCAGTACGACGTATAAAATCATAGATAGGGGTGATATCTGCTTCCGACCCAACAACAATGCCACCCAATACTCTTCCTTGGCCATCGATCCACTTAGTGGCAGAATGAATGATAATATCTGCTCCGAGTGTCTTGGGTTGTTGGATAATCGGAGTGGCAAAACAGTTGTCCACCACGAGCTTGGCATCGACATTATGACAGCGTTCTGCAAGCCAAGGGATATCGATAAGTTCTAAACTGGGGTTGGTCGGCGTTTCGATTAATACCAGTTTGGTAGCCTCCGTGATGGATGACTCCCACATATCTTTATTCCCTATATCTACAAGCGTACACTTGATACCCCATTGAGGTAGGATGTGTTGTAGGATGTATAGGCTGTTGCCAAATAGTGCTTTGGATGCAACGACATGATCTCCGGCCTTGAGAAGTGCCGCCAATGTATTGAAGATGGCTGCCATCCCTGATGCGGTGGTAACGCCATTGTCACATCCTTCCAGCGTACACATCTTAGCAATGAGTTCAGTAGAATTGGGATTGGAGAATCGAGAGTAGATGTAACCTTCAGATTCTCCAGCAAACATCGCTTGGGCGTGTTCGGCAGAGTCATATGTAAAACTCGAGGTAAGAAACATCGGCGTGCTATGTTCACGATATTGTGTACGCGCCATCTGTTCTCTGATAGAAGAAGTACTTTTGTTCATGATGTTCGACTAGTTATCCTTATTGACTAAACGAAGATCGAAAAAATTACGGTGAATCAATCTCATATGTGTATGTCACTTCGATATCTGGATGTAATGAAAAGAATACCGAACACAATTGTGTCTTAGTGAGCTCTATAGCTTTGTTCATTTTGTTGGGTTTGATATTGCCAGACGCGGTGAAATGAAGCTGGATTGACGTAAAGGGAGAGGGTACTCCCGCTTTTCTATCTCCACTTACTTCGATCGATAAATCATAGATTTTCTGTCTTTGTTTTTTGAGGATAGAAATGATATCGATGGCACTGCATGTGGCCAGACTAACCAGCAATAACTCCATAGGTCTCCATCCTTCTTCTTGGGTTCCAAGAGCAGCACTTGCATCTATATGTACGAGATCTCCTCGGACACTTTTGGCTTCTATGCGATATGCATCGTCAATACGCTTAAGATGTACCTTCATGATCTTCTGTTTGCTTAAGACCGCCGAAGATAAGCGAATCCGCATATGTGTTCCAAGAATATGAATACCTCGTAGTAATTGCATCAGACCCGTTTATCGTCTTTTGTTCTTTGTATGTCGAAGAATCTTGCTTTATTTGCATCATAATGTTATATTGATATCGAAATGATATTATATTGAGGTCAATGTATAAACTACAAGATCTTGTTACCATTAAAACTCAAAACAATGAAAGAGATCATCATTAAAGGGAAGAACGGATTTTTGTTTTTATTGATTGGATTAGTCCTTTTAGCAAGCGGACCACTATTGCTTGCAGCTAGGGTGATTCCAATATTTGTTATGGTTTTGTCTGTTTTATCGGGGCTCATACTTCTAGGTGGATTAATTATCGTCAATCCCAATCAGTCGAGGGTGATGACCTTATTTGGCAAGTATGTCGGAACGATTCGGGACAATGGATTTCAATGGGTTAACCCTTTCTATATCAAGCGAAAAGTATCCTTGAGAGCGCGCAACTTTGATAGTGAACGAGTGAAAGTGAATGACAAGCGTGGTAATCCTATTCTGATAAGTGTGATATTGGTCTGGCGTGTAAGAGAGACTTACAAAGCGGCATTTGAGGTAGATGATTATGAGAGTTTTGTACGAGTCCAGACCGATGCGGCAGTGCGTAAATTGGCAGGGATGTACAGCTATGACAATTTTGATGACAATCAAGAAGAGATAACCTTGCGCAGTGATGTCGGAGGTGTAAATCAGGCTCTTGAGGATGAGATTAGTGAGCGATTGGAGATAGCGGGTCTCGAAGTGATAGAAGCGCGCATAGGATATCTGGCATACGCTCCGGAGATTGCCAGTGCGATGCTCAAGCGTCAGCAGGCAGAAGCCATTGTGGCGGCAAGAATGAAGATTGTCGAAGGTGCTGTAGGTATGGTTGATATAGCACTTGATATGTTGTCAGAGAATAAAATCATTGAGCTTGATGATGAGCAGAAAGCAACAATGGTCAGCAACCTCATGGTTGTCTTGTGTTCTGACAAGGATGCGACTCCGGTGCTCAATACAGGTACGCTTAATACATAAGAGCATGTTGCAATATATAGGCTATGATACATCGGTGGCTCCGACAGAGCGCTTGGTTTTAGTGGGACATCGATATTTATGTACCGCTTGTTTGAGCAACGTAATTGCGTGAGTATGAGTAAGAAAAAATTTGTACTTCGTATCAGTGAGAGGACTATGGCATCCGTAGAGAAGTGGGCGGCGGATGAATTTCGAAGTGTCAACGGTCAATTGGAGTGGATGATAACCAAGGTTCTGAGAGATCATCGAAGGTTGCGGCACGAAGTAGAAGACGCGTCTTCTGAGAAAGAAAATATAGCTGAGAAGTAGAACTAATACGCCTGGAGTGATGTTCCAATTGTTGTATTCAGTTAAAACTAGAGTGATATGGCAAGCAGAAGACAGTTGCAAGTAGGAGAGATGATTCGACGGCACTTTAGTGTGGTGTTACAGATGGAAGGCAGTTATATATATGGTTCTGCCGTTCTTGTTTCAGTTACGCATGTACTTATGTCATCAGACTTGGGTCTTGCCAAGATTTACTTAAGTGTTTTTAATGCAGATGAGAAGATGAGCATAATAGCATTGTTGGAAGAAAACACTCCAAGACTTAAGAATCTGTTATCTCAGCGTATTCGAAAGCAAATCAGGAGAATACCAAATATTGAATTCTACTTAGATACAACATTGGATGAGATAGAGCGCATAGATGATCTACTGAGTGGGTTGGCAGACTAGGTAGGGTTTTAGCTTTGGTCTGGATTTATCTTAAGGCATTTAGATTTCCTGATAAAGAGGGGTTTATTTTTTCCATAATCTCATATACCTGTCGTTGTTCAGTTTTTATCGAATTTTTAAATACTTCGAGAATCTCGGAACTTTTGGTATTTCCCCAGATTTGAATGACCAATGAATTGCGATACAATTCGTTGACTTGTCCGATTTCTTTTATTGAAGAAAGGATGACGGCTTTTCCAGTGCTGACATCATCATACATCCGATCGAGTCCATTTCTGTGGTATTCATAATTGGCTATGCGCATTCGTCTCACTCGGGTATCGAGCAGGTTTTGTATGAGCCAGTACCGATTGTTCGTTCCTGCGCTACGACGCCATTTGGGGGATGCTGTTGGTGGAGCACTATTGACAATTTGTTCGGCTATTTTAAAATATTGGTCACCTCCCAACGAGGCAAATGTATCGGCATCATAGCCAAGTATGACATATACATAGAAGGTTAATATGGCGGACAATTCGTCTGTGTATTTTAGTCGATTGTCACGCAATGGTGTCTTCTCTTCATAGGTAAACCGCACATCTTTGTCCACATGGTTGATGATTGGAGCGTTGTAATCACTATTGAAAACAGGACGTGAAGAGGTAATATAGAAATCGGCAAGGAATATATTTGAAGTTGGATCATCCTTAATATTGATTTGAAGGGAGCATGAGATCCTTTCTTCGGGCAGATAGGTATCGTCTGTCCAAGTAGTTTGATTTAAGAGAAGTGAGATCTCTTGTTCAAGTTTTTGAAGTGTCTGTGGATCGGCTGTTTTAAGTGCAGGGATATTGATGGTGACTTGAAAGTCGAGTTCTTGTCCCGAGAGGTTTTGCAGGATGAAGGTTGATAAAACAAACAGGACAATTCTCATACTATGCTTTGTTTTTCATTCTGGAGCAAAACCATCTGATCGATAATATCTTTTGCAACTTCGACCTTTGATTTTACATCAAAATATAGTGGAGCAGTATTGCGGCTTATGATTGTGATTTTGTTTGTAGTCAGACCAAAACCCGCTCCTTTATCTTTTAAAGAATTTAGAACGATGAAGTCAAAGTTTTTCTTGTCCAATTTACCTTTAGCATGCTGAATACCATTGTTTGTTTCGAGTGCAAAACCAATGGATATTTGACTCTTTCTCTTGATTTGACCAAACGACTGAGCGATATCAGGTGTTCTTGTGAGGGCGATATTCAGATCGCCATCGGATTTTTTCAGTTTTGTTTTGGATTGCGCACTAGGTTGGTAGTCTGCTACCGCAGCAGCAAAAATGGCCGCATCACAAGTATCAAATTGTCTCTTACAAGCTAGATACATATCTTGAGCCGATACAACCGGAATGACCTTGATGTTGGGATGAGAAATTTTGAGATGAGTGCAACCCAAAACAAGTGTCACTCGTGCTCCACGGTTGGCGCATTCTTCTGCCAACTTAATACCCATTGTTCCACTGCTATGATTGGTGATATATCTTACCGGATCCAATGCTTCTTGTGTAGGACCGGCCGTAACCAAGATAGTATTTTGGTCTAGATCTTGGAATGGGAGACTTGTAGAATCGATAAAAGAGATGATATCTTCAGGTTCTGCCATCCTTCCGTCACCTACAAGACCACTGGCCAGCTCTCCATATCCTACGGGAATGATCCGGTGTCCATAGCTTTTGAGCGAACGAATATTTTTTTGTGTTGCGGGGTGATTCCACATGTCTAAATCCATGGCTGGAGCGATATATATGGGACATTTGGCACTCAGATAGGTTGCAATGACCATATTATCAGACAATCCGATCGATAATTTTGCCAATGTGGTTGCCGTAGCCGGTGCAATGATCATCAGATCAGCCCAGAGGCCTAGTTCGACATGATTGTTCCATGTGTCATTGTCGATCAAATCAACCGAAACCGTATGTTTAGATAGTGTAGCAAAACTCAAAGGAGTCACAAACGATGTAGCTGCCGGTGTCATGACCACCTTGACTTGCCTTTTAGATTTTACCAAAAGGCGTACAAGAGACAAGACCTTGTAGGCGGCAATACTGCCAGTTACGCCAAGGACGACCCGCTGCATTGCTTGAAAATACTTATTTTAAAACATATCCTCATCAGTCTCTGTTCCATCCTTATATTGGATTTCCAGCTGACCATTGAGGAATTCATTGGTTGCAATAATCGTCGGATTGGGTAGTTTTTCATAAAACTTGGAGATCTCAATCTGCTCCTTGTTTTCTTGAATTTCTTCAATTCGATCCGTTACGATAGCAAATTCTTCAAGTTTTCCGTGCAACTCGTGTTTCAAAGCAACATTTAGTTGCCTTGCTCTTTCGGCAATACCGGAAATAGATAAGTAGATGTTGCCGGTCTCTTTAGCCATAGAGGCTATATCTCGAGCACGAAGATTAGGATCAATACCTTGAACTCGGGTTTTGATATCAGCCATTTTCTATTTTTTTAATTTGGTTAAGACAATCTAATTTACAACTGTTTATTTCCTCAGCGTATATTCCATCGGGATGCTTTTTCATATAAGCATTGCAATGATCTACCGTCTGACGATAACGTTCTTCTTGACGTGTAAAAATACTTTGTTCTGCGTGATTCAAACTGGATTTTACGATATAGTATCGAGCATCATCAACAAGATCTGAATCAGGATAATCTTTTAACATATTCTGAAAACTCTGTATCGCCGACTTATAATTGCGTGTGTTGTAATACAGCACTCCTGTGTCAAATGCTTTCAATACCATCTTCTCTCTCAAGTTATCGATGTACTGGTTGCATTGAGCAATCCGATCACTCTCAGGATAAGTATTGGCATACAGTTGAAAAATTTCTATCGCTTTCTCGCTTTGGGTTTGATCCAATTTAAATTTTGGCGATAATTTGTAATGGCTGAGAGCTCGTAAAAAAGTGGCCTCCTCCCTTTTGTCACTGGTGTTATAAGTGTCAGCGAAGGTCTTGAAATAGTGGGCGCTCAAAGTATAGCTGCTATTCTTAAAGTGTGCGTCAGCGTAGTTAAAGTATAGCTGCTCTGCCTCACTTTTGCCTCTGAATGCCGGTATTACCAACTCATACAAGGTGATCGCTTGGACATAATTGCCATTCTCATAAAATTCGTTGGCTTTTTCATACATTTTTGTCGCATCTCCCGATGTCCGTATAGCTTCAAATTCTGACTTACATGAAACAACAGAGAGTACCAAGAAGAACCCAAAAAATATAGATATTTTCATAAGCGCGCAAAATTAAACAATAAAACCAGATGATACAAGAATATTTTTTTACAACGACTTATATTTTACTCTGTTTAACCTTATTAAGAACATTAAGACAACTTTAATACCTTTTTACTTCAAGTTACTATTTAGGTAGGTGCCATTTTGGCTAAAAAAAACACTTTCCCCGTCATATTTCCGCTATTTTTTTCGCCGTAGCGCTGCTATGCCTCAAAAAATAAGCGTCATCTGACGAAAAAACTGCCTTTCTTTATCTCAAATGCACCCTCCTGATTAGTAACTACTTCAACTGTCAATATACATTTCAAGTGCTTGGGCTATCTTACGATCATTGGTGAGCCTCGGGACTTTGTTTTGCCCACCCAGTTTTCCCTCTTTTTGCATATATAAGCGAAAACCATCGCGCTTGACAATCCTGATCTTCAACGGCAATAGAATCTTCCCTTCAATGAGGTCATCGTAATAGATATTCTGCTCTCTTAAAGCATTGTCAATATGTATTGCAAATCGATCCAATTGTTTAGGCAATCGCTCAAACTCTACAAACCATTCGTGATATGGTGTGTCACCATCCCTAGGGTCTATCTGAGGTGCTACGGTATATTCTCTTATACTGGCATTGTACTCCAAACAGGCATTTTGCATCGCTTGCTCGACCTCTTTTTGGATCACATGTTCACCAAATGCTGATATGTAGTGCTTGATTCTTCCGGTGACAATAACTCGATAGGGATCCATGCTGACAAATCGAATCGTATCACCGATACTATAACCCCACAATCCTGCATTGTTGTTGATGATCAGTGCATATTCTTGATTGAGAGAGACGTCTTCTAGAGTCAATCGCGAGGGGTTGGGATCGCCTATTTCATCAACAGGGATAAATTCATAAAAGATTCCGGAAGCAGTAGTCAGCAATAGACCTATATTCTCCAGCGTGTCTTGAAATGCAATAAATCCCTCGGAAGCAGGGTATAGTTCGATTGAGTCAATGCGCTTACCGATCAGATCTTCTATTGCCCCACGGTAGGGTTCATAATTGACCCCTCCGTACATAAAAACTTGGAGATTGGGAAATATATCAATAATCTTGTCCTTGCCGGTAAAGGTCAATATACGGTCAAAATACATCTGTACCCATGGTGGAATCCCACTGATCAATCGTAGGTCTTGACCAATAGTCTCGGATACTATTGCATCCACCTTGGACTCCCAATCTTCAATACAATTGGTTTTATAACTCGGAAGTTGACTTCCTTTTAACCATCCGGGGATCTCGTGATTGACGATTCCCGACAATCTTCCTGTAGGGATCCCTCCTTTAGAATTCAGTGTCGGAGAACCTGAAATAAACATAACCTTACCATCAAAAATCCGATTATTCTTGCTCAGCACTGTATAATTCATGAGAGCTTTGCGTGCGGTGTTGAGATGATTGGGTAGGCTGTCACGTGTTATCGGGATGTACTTGATTCCCGAAGTGGTTCCGGATGTTTTGGCGAGATATTTGGGTTTGCCGGGATAGAGTACATTGCTTTCACCTGCTGCGACGCGATCAAAGTAGTGCTTCAAGCCCTCGTAGTCTCTCATTGGGATACGCTGGGCATAATCCTTGGGATTTTGGATACTTGAGAAGTCATGATCCTTGCCAAACGCGGTATCCCTTGCCTTGTGAATCAGTTTTTGAAATATTCTATTTTGGTCTTCGACGGCGGTAATTCGCTCGCGATCGACTTGTCGAGCGATATAGTGGGCAAATGGTTTGATGAGAAGAGATTTCATATCTACGCGGTGTAAGTAGAGATCAACTTATATTGATTTTCCTTTAAGGGCTTTGGCAATATTGTAATCCATTGCTATTTGAGCAAGTGGAGCACTAAAGGCATTGAGATGTTCCATTTTAGTATTGATGAGGTCTTTGTCGGCGGAGGCTATTGCTACTTCGAGTGCCTTCATGTGGGTTCTAAGCTGTTCTTGTGTTTCTGTATCAAAAATTGAAGCATTTTGAAGCAGAAATTTTTCAGAGTGTACGAGAATGTTTTTGGCTTCAGTCTGTGCCTCTATGAGCGCTCTTGTGTCCATATCTGATTGGGCATTTTGAATAGAGGAGAGCAACATGTGCGCCATTTCTTCTTCAGTGATGCCATATTGCGATTTTATTTCGACTTCGGTTTCTATACCTGAACGCAATTCCATGGCTTTAACCCTGAGAATGCCATCGGCATCAAGGATAAATTGGATCTCGATTTTGGGAAGTCCTGTAGCCATCGGCGGGATACCGGATAGAACAAATGATCCGAGCTTGCGATTGTCAGAGACTAGATCGCGTTCACCTTGATAGACTGACACTTTGAGGTTGGTCTGTCCATCAACAGAAGTGGTGTATTGCCGACCCGCACGAGCGGGGATCTTAGTATTGCGTGGAATGATCGTATCCATCAGACCTCCTATTGTCTCAATGCCTAGAGACAAGGGCGTTACGTCCAAGAGGAGCATGTCCTTGCGATTGCCTGCTAGTATATCTGCCTGAATTGCTGCGCCAAGGGCTACAACTTGATCGGGATCTAAGGTGTCGTTGGGAGTCAATTGAAAGAATTCGGCTACGCGTTCTTTGATATACGGAGTTCGTGTAGAACCGCCTACAAGGATCACTTGATCAATGTCGTCAAGCTGTAGTCCACTGTCTTCGAGACATGCTTTGGTCAACGACAAGGTTTTCTGCCAAAGGGGCGCGATAAGTTGGTTCAATTCTGTGCGCGTCAATTGAAACTGTCCATCATCGCTCTCAAAGTATTGGTGGATACTTAGTGATTTCTTGGCTGTTTCGGCCAGCAATCGGATCCTTTGCACCATTGATTTATTGTCATTGAGATTTGTGATGTGATACTTTTTTATCCAATGCTCCAAAATAGCTCGATCGATGTCATCACCTCCGAGAAATGTATCACCGTTGGTAGCCAATACTTCAAAAATCCCATCTTCTATCTTTAATATAGAGATATCAAATGTTCCGCCGCCTAAATCGTAAACAACAATCACTTCAGCATCTTCGCGGGAAGTGCCAATACCATAGGCCAGGCTTGCTGCCGTTGGCTCGTTGACAATCCTCAGAACATCCAATCCGGCCAATTTGCCTGCATCTCGCGTTGCCTGGCGCTGGCTGTCATTGAAGTATGCCGGTATCGTGATCACTGCCTTGGAGACTGACGTAGCAAAATGCCTTTCAGCCATTTCTTTTAGTTTTTTTAGAATCAGAGCCGAGAGTTCAATAGGAGAGTAAAATTTGTCGCCGACTCTGATTTTGACAAGCTGGTCTTCATCTTGATCGATGATTTGATATCCTAGATGAGATTGTACTTCATTGAGATCTTGATAGGATTTCCCCAAGAGTCTTTTGACCGAATAGATCGTTCGAGAGGCCTGGGTGATCAGTTTGTCTTTAGCCTCTGTGCCCACATGTGGTTCATCATTGTGATCGAAGTAAACTACAGAAGGTATCAATGCACTCTTGCCACAAGAATCCGCGATTGTGTATGCTTGATTATCTTCTACATATGCTACTAAACTGTTGGTCGTGCCCAAGTCAATGCCTATAATATGTTCTTTGGGAGCTTCTTTATGAATACTTCCTTTTTTAAGATCGATAGATATTTTTGCCATTTCTGTTTTCTTCTTTCGAGCAGTTTGTAATTAACATTACCGTACATCACTTATCTTGCTGCTTGAGATAATACAATTCAATATCGTGGTGCAACAAGTATTAAGTAATAAAGTCAATAGACTGTTTTTGTTTTTAGGAGGTTTTTTCATCACCAATGCTCTAATTGCTGAATTTGTAGGTGCAAAGATATTTTCTTTGGAAAGAACTCTTGGATTTGAACCATTTAACTGGTCTTTTTTTGGTGTAGATGGTTTGGGCTTCAATCTGACGGCCGGGGTCGTATTATGGCCGATGGTCTTTGTTCTTACGGATGTTATCAATGAGTATTTTGGCACTCGAGGGGTGCGCTTTCTGAGTTATGGTGTGGTTGGGTTGATTATATATGCATTTGGTATGGTGTACTTATCGATACACCTCACACCCAACACTTGGTGGCAATATGAGAGTGGTCTCTTATTGGATGATGCGAGCCAACATATAGGAGATATGGATCTGGCATTTCGTCGCATATTTGGGCAAGGATTATGGATTATTATCGGTAGTCTGATCGCTTTTCTTATAGGTCAGTTGGTAGATGTAGTAGTCTTTCATAAGATCAAGAAGATGACCGGTGAGAAGAAGATATGGTTGAGGGCTACAGGATCTACATTGATATCTCAATTTATTGACAGCTTTGTGGTCTTGATTATTGCTTTTTATATTGGTTCTAATTGGGACTTGACACGTGTATTGGCTATTGGGCTGATGAACTACATGTATAAGTTTGTTGTCGCAATCGTTATGACACCATTAATTTATTTCGCACATCATTGTATAGATCGATATTTGGGACATGACCAAGCGCAAGCATTGAGATGGAACGCTCATAGTGAGGCATGATCTGGCGCATGACGATTTGAGCTTCGCTACTCATCAGAAAAGTTCTTTTAGATGGGATATATTACTATGGCATTCAGAATTGCTAGGTGTACCTTTGTACGATCATAGAAACAAAAGATATGTACCGACAGATTACCGATACCATACTTATGGTTCGTCCTGCTCATTTTGGGTTCAATCGTGAGACGGCGGGCAACAATGCTTTTCAAAGTAATGATACTACACTTAGACCTGAGGAGATCAGTACGCTTGCACGAGACGAATTTGATGCCATGGTGGAGGGACTTCGAGCTATGGGCGTAAATGTTATTGTAGTCGAGGATACCTCGCAACCTGTCAAAACCGACGCCGTATTCCCCAACAATTGGTTTACTACGCATAGTGATGGTCGATTGTTTCTTTTCCCGATGTACAGCAAAAATAGAAGATTGGAGCGGCGTGAGGATATCATAGATATGCTTTGCAGCAAATATCACTACACGGTACACCAAGAGATATTGAAGTATGAGCAGGAGGATCAATTTTTAGAAGGAACGGGCAGCATGATATTGGATCGTGCCAATCATGTATTGTATGCATGTATAAGTGAACGCACGCATCCGGAATTGCTCCAGCGATATAGTCAATTATTGGAATATGAGGTCATTGACTTTAAAGCTGTGGATGACGATGACATACCCTACTATCATACCAATGTAATCATGGCATTGGGAATTTCGCTGGCCTTCTTGTGTACTGAGAGTATAGTTGATATTGAGGATCAAGATAGAGTTCTTCAGAGGTTGAAAGACTCTAACAAAACAGTGATTCATGTGACAAGAGATCAGATTCTTGCCTTTGCCGGCAACCTCCTCGAAGTAAGAGGACGTGATGCAAAACCATTGTGGATAATGTCAACATCAGCATACAATATATTGACTAAGAGTCAAATAAATATTATAGAAAAAACCAATGTGATTTTTCACACTCCATTGCCGATCATAGAAAAGTATGGTGGGGGAAGTGCAAGATGCATGATGGCGGAGATTTTTCCTCCCTATATACCATGAGAGGGTAAACCCTAGTATTAAAGGACAGGAGAGTACATATAAATAATTATCATAATATGACCGAAATGTTAAAGTTTAGTTTATTTTTGTTTTTTAACACTTGATACATCAACATTTTGGTTAGTTTATACGTACTTTACTTATAGTTTACTTTTAATTATTACCCATGAACGTCATTAGAAGGTTTTTTTTAGCAGTCGCACGGTGGTTTTCGCTTACCGCAAGGAGGAGAAGATTGCTGATGGGCGATGAAGAGTATGATCGCTGGTTGGGTATCTGAGGATATACAATTGCGCATCATCCCATTACTGATTTACCGATCTCCATGAACAGGTAAAAAGGCTTAGCCCCCTTTGATATATCAAAGGGGTGTTTTTTTTAGGGTATTATTCGGCGTGTAGTTTTTCTTGGCGGGCAGCCAATACGTCTTCAGATTCTTCGCGATTTTCGTCGGGAATGCAACAATCTACAGGACACACTGCTGCACATTGAGGCTCTTCATGAAAACCTACACATTCTGTGCATTTGTCGGGCACGATAAAGTATATTTCATCATCAACCGGATCTTGTTCTTCATCAACACTAACTACTTTTCCGTTTTCTAGAGTATATGTTCCTTTCAATGTTGTACCATCAGACATTTTCCATTCCACCCCTCCTTCATAGATAGCTGTATTAGGGCATTCCGGTTCACAAGCTCCGCAGTTTATACATTCGTCTGTTATTATTATCGCCATACCTGTTACTCTTTAAGATGCAATAAGGGTGCAAAAGTAATGACCTTATGCTTACCGTGCATTGACTCTTGCAAATAAACGTTTTTTAGAAATGTGCATTTCTGAGATTACGTGCTACACCACTTACAAAGGAAACAAACAAATATGATGCAAAACAGGCAAAAAGTGCATAATGCCAGTGAACAGACAATGCTGACAGTGTGACAAGAATAACAAACCATAGCTTCCAATCCCTAAACACTTTACCCGTTTTTAGGGAGAAGAACCCCATATGGATGTTCATACATATGGCGGGAGCCACAATCGCTACCATAGGCAACCACGTTGGACTCGATACAGCATCTGATGCATACAACAATATGGCACCACTCAATATACCGGCAGCAGCGGGACTTGGGAGGCCGTTAAAGTCGATGTCATACGAGTCGATATTAAATTTTGCCAACCGAAACAAGGCAGAAAGTATATAAAATATACTTGCCAATAGTGCTTCGGTATTCTGAAAAATCGAGTAAAAAAGAAATGCCGGAGCTACACCAAAACTCACCATGTCGGCGAGGGTATCCAATTGCTTACCCAATTCGCTCTTTACATTCAAGACCCTAGCCGTTAGACCATCAAATAAATCCAATACCATGGCTGCTATAATGAGATAAGCTCCAATAATGGGATTGCCCAATAGAATGGCAAGAATCCCACAAACTGCATTGCCGAGCGTGATCGTGTTGGGTATTTTATTCATAACGTTGCTCAATCAAATCAATTGACTACCTAAATTAACGGAATTGCTTCGGTTTCAAATATACATCTCTAGAAAGCTAATATGGAATTCTTTTGACAAGTTTTGATCGAATGACCGAGAATTTTAGGATGAACACTCCCTTGGAATCATATTGATCTGATCGTGTTGGTTTGAGCCTGTCTCACTCGGAAGTAGGCCATATTGACATAAGCTGACTATGTCTGTATAACATATTGCACTTTTTTAGCTAGCAATACGTGGTGGGTAGGGATTGATTCGTTTTGCTCATCAAGGGAGACTCCTTATGAGAAGTTCTTAAACATATGAGGACAGAGGCCTAGCGGAGCAATATCCTATTTTATGCATTTTGTTATATACACCTGACTAACATAGAGCCCATTGAAGTGATAGATATGCCTGCGATCTGTATATTTGCCTCAAATATGAGCTGATATGAAATACTTGATTGTATTGTTACTAGTGGTTTGTTATATGGCGAGTTGTAAGCCCAACTCAAAAACTGAGTCGTGGCCGGATGATCCATGCCTTCAACTTGAGGCTACGTTTATAGGCGTTTTTTCCAATCCACTGTAGGAGGGAACTATGACATTTTCGGGAGGTCTCGCGGGTTCTATCGAAATTCAAGGAAGAGACTTCAATGATATGACCTGTACATATACGATCACTGATTGTACCAGTCGAGAACTCAGCATGGTATGTGATGGATCTCCATTTACAGCTCCTTTTGAACTATATAGCAGAGATAGTATTAGAATAGCCGAAAACTTGTATGTGCGTGTACAACAACAGTAGGAATTTATTTAAATGTCCTACACCCGTCGGAGTTTATCTATTGTAAAAGCGCCACGATGTATCATAATTTTTTGGAACAGATTCCTTTTTAAGGATGAATCTCAACAGCTCAACCGGCATGGCATTTTCATGAAGCACGGCATCGTGAAATTGGCGAAAGGTCATCGTACCGGAATCAACCAATTCTTGTTTGAGCGCATAAAACTGAAGTCCTCCGGTCATATAAGCAAGTTGATAGAGCGGAGGGTATCTCGTCGTAAATGATCTACGTACTTCGGCTTCTGCGTTGTCCCGTTCGTGACCTACCCGATCTACTAAGAAATCTATACATTGCTGAGGTGTCCACACACCGAGGTGGTAGTTCAGTGAAAACATAATCCTTGCACAGCGATGCATACGCCAAAACAACATGCCGATTCTATCTTCCGGAGATTGAGGAAACCCTTTTTCATATAGGAGTAACTCCCAATACAGTGCCCACCCTTCCATCCAAAAGGGCGTCCTAAACTGTCCTCTGCGATGCGTTTTATATCTTCTGTTCATGTATCCCTGTAGATGATGTCCCGCTATCAGCTCGTGATGAACGGTCGCTCTCGAAAAATGAGGGTTGTTGCCGCGCATGCTCATCATTTTTGCTTCGTGCGTCATTTCATCTGTCGGATATGCAATCATCAATGTCTCTCCGCCCAGAAAAAATGGACTAATCAATTGTTGCTTTGGTGACAACATCTGCATACGCCAAGTTTCTTCCGCCAAAGGAGGAATTGTCAGGAGATTGTGCTTTTTAAGAAAATCCACAGATTCGTTATAGAGTTTTACCATGGCTTCCGGTTGCTCTCCGGGCGAAACATAGCTTTGTTTGACTTTCTCTTGTGCCGCTCGCCAATCATTTCCAAATCCCATCTCACGACTCGCTTTAAGCAGTTCTTGATCACACCAAGCAAATTCTTTTTGAGCTATTTCTACAAGTTCTTCCGGAGTGTAGGGGATCATGTCGCGCTTGAGCAAACGCAGCAATTCATTGCGTCCCGTAGGCTTGCCGACAATGCCACTGCCGTCATCTTGATTCATTTTACTAGGATCAACATGGTTTTTTAGTTCCTCTATATATAAACTATAGACACTGTCCATCTGTACTTTTGGCATTTTTACCCACCAAGTGAATTCGGGATCATACCCCTTGTAATAATTCCAAATACTCTTCAGTGCCTCTTGTTGTCCTCTTAGGACTTGTACGGCTCTTTGGACAAGGTGCTTGTCATAGACAGCCCGGGATATCTTTAATTGTTCTAAAGCTTCCGTTACTTCACTGCTTATGTTGCCCAATGTGCCTGCCAATGAAGAAGCGTTCAACCGGATTCCCCTTCGCCTTTTTGCTTCTATATTGTATAGAGCTGCTCCAAACCCTATCAATGAGTCTATCTGACTTACTTCTTCTTTTTCTTTTTGCAATAGGTATAGTTCATTATCAATTTTTCTTATCATCAGATGGTAATCCACTTGATCCGATACCGACATTGCATCATAAGAAAGTGCCGAAAGGTGATCGCGATACATTGTATAAAATCGGACAAATCGCTCTCTGCGTTCCGGTGAACCTTGGATATGATAGAATCTACTTAGACTCCCGTGATCGGCCTGATAGTGAATCATCAGTTGGGGCATATTGTTGATGGATTCATAAGTATCCTGTTGTCCCCAAAGTCCTAAAATTGATATACAGGATAAAAAAATCGTCAGATATCGGATCATAAAGTTAGCTTCTTATAGCATTAGAAAGAGATCGAAAGTTAGGCATAAATATCCAAGACCGACAATTTGGAGTTGGAATATGTCCGGATCACAGATATATTTTTACTGTAGGAGAATAATTTATTTTTTTACGTAATATTTTTTATGATTATATGTTTTCTTTGAAGGATGAATTAGCCTTTATTTTTTAAAGCATTTGGAAACATGACCAACAAACCAAGAGTAATTAAAGACTTTGATAAGTTGTCGTCTGAGCTTCAGGAGCAAATCAAGCTGAATCACCCATATGGTTTTGATAAGCACTTGATTTTTTTTAAAGATGCCAAGAAAAAATTTGTAAGTGCCCTTCCGTTTGAAACTGAGGATCGGTACTATTTAGTTCGTATGACACGAGAAGAGGCCTGTGACATTATCCTTGAAGATGATGATTATGATGATGATGGGTTATTGAAGTTAGATATCAAGGCTGAGTATTCGGCCAAGTATGACGACATTATTATTCCGGATAAAGAATTAAGTGAGGAGAAGTAGTCGTATGAATCGGAACTGTGAGTTGATGAAGTCATCTATGAATATATGTTGACATGAGTTGTAAATCAATGACTCCAATTATAGATTAGTAGAAAGAGATATATCGTTTATGTTTGAGACTTATTTGCAACTTGGATTTGAGCACATTCTTGATATGCGGGGATATGACCATATATTGTTTGTGGTCGCTTTGTGTGCTATATACCGATATACTGAATGGCGGAAGATTCTGGTACTTGTGACGGCATTTACGATAGGACATAGTATTACGTTGGCCTTGTCCGCATTAGATATTGTGGTATTTCGACCCGAAGTAATAGAGTTTTTAATACCTCTTACAATACTTGTGACCGCACTATACAATGTGATTGGGCTGAGAGAGGCATCTCAGGGGATGCTATGGCGATATTCGTTTGCGATGATATTTGGGTGGATTCATGGATTGGGATTTTCCAATTATTTCAAAGCACTTATGGGTAGCGAAGAAAGTATCATCGGCCCCTTGCTGTCTTTTAACATAGGAGTTGAATTGGGTCAAATCATTATTGTTTTTCTTACTGTCGGACTTTCTGTTGTGGTAACTCAATGGTGGAAAGCCCCACAGAGAGAGTGGAATCTATTTGTTTCGGGTGCAGCGGCGGGTATCGCGTTTATCTTGTTAGTGGAGGCTAGGTTCTGGTAGACGAGGTTCCGGGCTAGATTCTTTTTTTTTTTTCTTCCGTATCCCAACGCCTTTCATCAATCGTACGTATATCGGATTAAGTGGATGACAACTACTTTTTGAGATTGAGCTTGCATGTCTCTGAATATTGTTACAATGAGCAGAACGTCAATCTATTTAATCTGTAAAACTTAAAAAAGATGAGATACCTTTATTTTGTACTGATAGCAGTATTGATTACAACGATCTCCTCCTGTGGGGAGGATACGTGTGAAGCGACATGGACGTACCGTGCATTTGTTCCGAAGTACCTCTCTCAAGAGGAGATCAGCGAGGAGATTACCTTTGTTCCCGAAAGAAAGCTCGAGAATCCGGGAAAGATCTATTCCTATGGCTCTTACTTGTTGATTAGTGATCGGGAAACAGGAGTACATATCATTGACAATAGTGATGTCTCCAATCCTAAAAAATTGGGATTTATCGCCATAGACGGTAATGTCGATATAGCATTTGCAGAACACTATATTTATGCAGATACGAGATACAATATCTTAGTGATTGACATCCAAGATTTGCAGAACCCCACGATAGTTTCGGTGATCCCCAACATCAAAGATGGGGGTATAATCATTGACGATGGACGCTTTATTGTGGATTTTGTCGAAACGGATATTACTGAGACCATCGATTGCAACAATGAGGATAATGACGTTCTTTTTTGGCGAGATGGAAGATTGTTTGTTGATGTGAGTTTGGGTATAGATCTCGCCCTTGGAGATGTAAACAGAGCTGAATTGGATGCAAGTGCAGCAGGAGGGGGGCAAGGTGGTTCGCTGGCTCGAATGGCACTGTTTGGAGGATATTTCTACTACGTCAATAATTTTTCAATGCATATTTTTGATGTATCAGATCTATCTCAACCCGAGAAAGTCAGTGAAGCATATATGGAGTGGGGTGTGGAGACTATCTTTCCGTATAGAGACTATCTCTTTATAGGCGCCAACAATGGGATGCATATTTATGACAATGAAGACCCGACCAACCCTCAATGGTTGAGCACCTTTGCTCATGCCAATGCTTGTGATCCCGTGGTTGTAGAGGACGATATCGCATATATAACCTTGAGGAGTGGCAACGAATGCGAGGATTTTAACAACCAATTGGATGTCGTCGATGTCTCTGATCTGCTCAAACCTCAATTAATCGCAACCTATCCTATGTACAATCCGTATGGATTGGCTGTCCGTGACAACATACTCTACTTGTGTGAAGCCGATCAAGGACTCAAAGTATATGATGTAAGTGATGTAGAAACGATTGATCGCAATCAGATCGGTGGAGTAAAAGAGTACGCCGCGTATGATGTCATCAGTGTTTCTCCAAAATTGTTGCTGATGATCGGGGAGGATGGATTTTATCAATTTGATACTCAGAATCCCGAAAATTTGCAATTGTTGAGTAGTATTAAAATCGGGGAATAGATAACGACTAAGCAATATCCCCCTTATCGATTTATTGAGTCTCTATAATTGTAGTTTACGCCCTTTCTTGAGAAAAGAAAGGGTGTTTTTATGAAGTAATGAGTCCAATCCCGGAATCTTACTCTGTTTACGTTACTATTCAGGTAGGCGTCATTTTGGCTAAAAAAACTCTTTCCCCGTCATATTTCCGCTATTTTTTTCGCCGTAGCGCTGCTATGCCTCAAAAAATAAGCGTCATCTGACGAAAAAATTGCCTTTTTTTATCTCAAAAGCACCCTCCTGAATAGTAACTTCAGCTATGATTAAGTACAATCATTTGTGGAAAGAAAAAAAAATGGTCACCCAAAAGAAACATATTTGGTTTTGTGAATCTGCGGAGTAGGCTCAATACCCAAAAAGTGAATATCAGAAAAAGAGAGTTGTTGGATATACATTGAACATAGATCTATGGGATTAAACAATCCAACTTATGAAACGCTATACTTACGCCCAAAGAACACATAAAAAAATGGAGCGGCATACCCCCCAGTAGCCGCTCCGTAATCTCCAATACTTAATCCCTTAAGTATTTTCAAAAGTTAAAGAACTATACTACCATTACCACATATCTTGCCAATAAGCCCTACCATTGATGGTATAATACATATGCACGAACACATACATATATAACCAGCTTTTTATGAGTATGTAAGGCTAGTATTATCTTAATATATGTAAAATAATATTATGTTCTGCTCCAGTAGCATTGAGGATTCTGTGTTTTCTGAATGATCCTGGGACACTTTCTACATACAAAACCCACAAAAAGTGCTTGTATGATATTATCTTGAAGCCACACTTCATATATATGGTAAAAAACAGCTCAAATAGACACCAGTTTGTCAAAGCATTGCTAGATGATGTGACAGCACTCGAGTATATGCTGGATAATGACTGGTTTGAATCTGATATCACTCGTATCGGTGCAGAGCAGGAGATTGTCCTGATTGACAGGGAGACCTATCGACCATCCCTCAAAGGCCCCGAAATTTTAGAACGTGCTAAAGATAATGAGTGGCTCGTGGGTGAATTGGCGCGATTCAATCTAGAGCTTAATCTAGATCCCCGTGTGTTTGCAGGATCGTGTTTGGCAGATATGGAGCAGGAGTTAAGATCTAACTTGAGCAAACTGCGTACATACCTGCATCCGGAAGGTATAGATTACTTGTTGACAGGAGTATTGCCGACACTTCATAAGTATCACTTACACCTCAATAATCTGACGCCCAATCCCCGCTACATCGAACTCATGGACGCCCTGCATGGAGAACTGCGAGCGGACAACTTTGAATTGAGGCTTACTGGTATTGATGAACTATTTGTGCGTCATGATAGTCCATTGATAGAAGCTTGCAATACCAGTTTTCAGGTTCATCTTCAGATAGCTCCACAGGATTTGGTGAGGTATTATAATTATGCATTGGCCTTGACAGCACCGAGTATTAGCCTTGCGGCAAATAGCCCAATTGTATTTGGCAAGCGATTGTGGCATGAGACCCGTATTGCATTGTTTCAGCAAGCGATAGATACACGTAAGAAACTGGATCACATGCGTCAGATGAGTCCGCGTGTGACATTGGGATCATCTTGGTTAGATCGCTCTGTGTCAGAGATTTTTAAAGAAGACATCGCGAGATTTAGGATATTGATGCATGGAGAAGTGCATGAGAATAGCATGGATCAAATAAATGCCAATGTGGTACCAAAGCTTAAGTGTTTACAATTGCACAACTCTACTGTGTATAGGTGGAATAGACCCTGTTATGGTATCAGTGATACGGGCAAACCCCACCTGAGGATTGAGAATCGAGTATTTCCGGCAGGGCCAACAATACTGGATGAGATGTCCAATACGGCATTTTGGCTCGGTGCAATGGAGGGAATGGCAGAGACATACCCGGATATACGTGAGCATATGTCATTTGAGGATGTGCGAGATAATTTTGGAAAATCAGCCAGATTTGGAATTGACTCCAATTTTACTTGGCTCAAAGATCAGAAGATCTCTGCAAGAGACTTGGTTGTCCAAGAACTCATACCGCTGTCTCGATTGGGATTAGAGAAAATGAAAGTCCATTCAAGCGATATTGATCGCTATCTTGGCGTCATCCAAGAAAGGATGCAAAAGCATATGAATGGAGCTCGATGGATGTTGAGATCTTATACCCATTTATCTAAAGAAGCCACTAGTACAGATGAAGCACTAACCAATCTTACCGCCGCCATCTATAAGAATCAAAACACATCCGAAGACCTTCCCATTCATCTCTGGCCTGAGGCGACGGCAGATGATCTTAAAGAGTACCAACCCGATAAGATGCGCGTATCCGAATTGATGTCAGTGGACTTGTTTACAGCACATCGAACGGATTTAGTCATCCTTGTGGCGCGTCTCATGAAATGGCGCAACGTCTCTCACATGCCTGTGGAGGATATAGACGGCAACCTCGTGGGATTGCTAAGCGCTAGGATGCTGATGGATCGCCTCATTGAAGAAAATGAAAAAAAGAATCCCAAAGAATTGCTTGTCAAAGATGCAATGCTCAAAAACCCCCGTATCATCTCTCCCGAAGAGACCGTGGGCACTGCAATTGGAGTTATGAAAACACATGATCTCGGTTGCCTCCCTGTAGTCAAAGGCTCTGAGTTGGTAGGTATCCTTACCAGTTCTGATATAATCAAGGCAACGAGTAGAATGGTGAAGTAGCAGGAAGCATAAATCGAAGCGTCCGAATTATGTACAAAGCCTTAACTGGATATTATGTGCGTATTTGAATGATGATCCTGAAACCGAAAACAAGATGGTGTTCATTTCCTTGGAGAAGAAGTGAGTGGCGATTAAGGATCTCTTGTACGTACTTATACGGTATATTATTTTGAGGGAATGTGGTATGTCCAGAAGCTGGATTTATAATAGAATGGGAGGGTCAATTATAGAATCAGTCATAACATACAATTTACAACAGACTCTTGAATCTTGGTCTCCGTGGTGTGATATCGCCGAGTCGCTCTTTCTTGTTGGCTTCAAAATCGCTGAAGTTGCCTTCAAAAAAGATCACTTCTCCATTGTCTTCATAGGAGAGTATGTGTGTCGCCAATCGATCTATAAACCATCGGTCGTGAGAGATTAAGAGGACGCATCCCGCAAAGTTTTCGATCGCTTCTTCCAATGCTCGGAGTGTGTTGACATCTATGTCATTGGTGGGTTCGTCGAGGAGCATGACGTTGCCTCCTTCCTTGAGTGTGATAGCGAGATGTAGTCGATTGCGTTCCCCACCGGATAGCACACCGACTTTCTTCTGTTGGTCAGATCCGGCAAAATTAAACTTGCTGACATAAGCACGGGCATTCATGTCTCGATTACCGATTTTAATGATATCGTGACCTCCGCTGATGACTTCATAGATGGTTTTGTCCGGAAGGAGATCTTTGTGAGATTGATCCACATAGGCCAGTTTTACAGTATCTCCAATGCTTATGGTTCCACTATCAGGGTGCTCTTCACCCATGATCATTCTGAACAACGTTGACTTGCCGACTCCATTGGGACCTATGATGCCTACGATGGCATTTTTAGGAATCGAAAGGGTAAGGTTGTCTATCAACACGCGATTGTCGTATGCTTTGGTGACACCTTCAAGTTCAATCACCTTGTCACCAAGACGTGGTCCTGGGGGAATATATAGTTCGAGAGAAGCTTCTTTCTCTTTTACTTCCGCATTGCTCATAGAGTCGTAGGCATTGAGACGGGCTTTCCCTTTGGATTGGCGTCCTTTGGCATTCATACGAGTCCATTCCAATTCACGTCTGAGGATTTTTTGTCGTTTGGATTCGGCTTTTTCCTCTTGGGCGAGGCGGTTAGATTTTTGCTCGAGCCAAGAGCTATAATTACCTTTCCACGGTATGCCTTCTCCACGATCCAATTCCAATATCCATCCCGCGACATTGTCTAAGAAGTAGCGGTCGTGGGTGACGGCAATCACCGTTCCGGGAAAGGACTTGAGAAATTGCTCCAACCAATGTACGCTCTCCGCATCAAGATGGTTAGTAGGTTCATCCAATAGTAGTATATCGGGTTTACTAAGCAATAAGCGACATAATGCGACCCTTCTGCGCTCTCCACCACTGAGGATATTGACCGGAGCATCATCGGGAGGACATCTCAGTGCTTCCATAGCCAGTTCAAGCGTATGATCTAGATCCCAACCGCCGAGATGATCCATTTGTTCGAGGAGTTCTCCTTGCTCTTCGATGGTCTTCATCATCTCCTCGTCGCTCATTGGTTCTGCCAGCTTGAGGGATATCGCCTCATAGGCCTGTACGACATCTACGATATGCTGTACTCCTTGCTGTACGATTTCTTTGACGGTTTTGGTTTCGTCGAGTTCGGGTTCTTGGGCAAGATATCCGATTTTGTATTCTTTGTCAAAGGTGACTTTGCCTTGATAGTTGGTATCGAGACCGGCGATGATTTTCAATAGGCTGGACTTACCGGATCCATTGAGACCGAGGACACCGATTTTAGCACCATAGTAGAAGGAGAGCCAGATGTTTTTGAGTACTTGTTTGTTAGGAGGGAAGGTTTTGGATACGCCTTCCATGGCAAATATTACTTTCTTGTCGGACATGGTATGACAGATTATGTTAATGGAGGGCGAAAGTACGAATCATCACAATATTGTACGGACAATAGGATACAAGAATAATAATGGTTTAGTTAGTACAATGTACATTTCTAATGATACAGATCTTATCATTCACATCCCTATCTCCAATTCTATCTCCCCACCTACCGGCAATCCACTGGGCACCGATTGGGGAATCGTTTTGTCAAAGGATTCATCATTGAGACTGAGTAAGAACTGGGTGATGGCACTAAAATCTTTTACTTTTATTTTTAGACTTTTTGCCAAGGGATCTATATCTCTCATTGGGATATTGGGATTGCGTTGTACACCTGTGGAGATATCTTCATAGAATTCCAGTATCTCTTTGATGGACTTGAGACTGCCATTGTGCATATATGGAAATGTAAATCTTAGATTGCGCAGTGTAGGTGTTCTAAATCCATTGGTGTTTTCAAATCCCA
>JAJRXG010000324.1 GCA_024276375.1 Bacteroidota bacterium
GGAAGCACTTTTAAGATCTCTGCCGACCAATCACTTATTTCTTTTTTTACATGGTCAGGATATAAGATATGAATATTGGGCCCGGCATCTAGAGTAAAGTATATCGGTAACCCGGTTCTATCTCTCAATGCTCTAATGGCTTTTATCACCGTGAGTGTTGTGGAAGTCATCAACAAGTATGAAGGATCGGAAGACATCATAAGGGCATGTAGCGATAGCGCCTCGCGTTCAACAAGCGTACCCCAATCTGTAAGATTGCCGTCTTTCATATATCGGATCAGTGTCTTCATATTGTGTTCTGCTTCACGGTATCGGATTGGGGCATAAGGATTGTTGTCCATCAATTGATGCCCGACACTTGATGATACTGATTTTTTGTCCTCACTGACGATGAGGATATCATCATGAAATGTACGGTATATCTCATGTACCTGGCCGTAAGGGATCGCGTAGTAATCACTCGAATCGTCAATATGTTGCGACGCACCCCATACTGATAAAAACGGATAGATGGACCTCGATGCACTTCCACTGCCCAATCTTGACATAAAGGAGGCTCTCCTTAGGTCTATGGAGCGGGACGGCTCAAAAATCTTTCTTTCAATATCACAGAGACACAAGGCGAGAGCACTCATGGCAGATGCTGAAGACGCGATTCCGGCAGAATGCGGAAAGGAATTTCGGCTGTTGATCTTAAATGATAATTGCTTTATGAAGGGAAAAAAGGGCAGCAATTGTTCAAAGTAAGAATGAATGCGATCTGCAAAGGATTTTTCTGTTTTTCCATGAAACCAAAATTCAATCCACGGAAGAGATGGATCTCCTAGGGGCTGATACTCTATCGAGGTTTCGGTGTATGAGTTGGCAAGCGTAAAACTGATAGAAGCGTTCTGCGGCAATTGTTGAGGTCGCTTACCCCAGTATTTTACCAATGCGATGTTGGATGGACTCTGCCATTGGACTTTTCCCCGGCAAGTATGGTCTTGGGAAAGCTGATGATGAGGTCTTTTAAAGGATGTGCACACAGATTTTAGTTTTGATTGTTACTTACCACTTCATAGGATATGTCAAAATCCTGCAAAACTACATCCAAAATGGGATTATCTCCTTTTTTGTACCCTGACCTAAGTCTATATCCGTATAGTTTACTGCTTTGGTTCCAGTAAAATGCTTTGATTTTGCCCTGTGTCATTTTAATCAGATCATGCATAGAACTTCCCAATTCGCGTTCGATCATTTTTACAAGGATTTTGCCTTGTGTTTTAGAGAGGTGTTTGAGAGGCTCAGAAAATTCCTTTTGAAGATCTTTTGAAAGCTTGCGTAGATATCTTTTTCGCTTGCGTTTTTTCATATGCGCGGTGGCATATTCGGCTTCGCGAAAAATACGTATGGCCTCCTTGGCAAAAGGGTACACCTTAACCGCATATTTACGGTATTTTAGGTATTTTAGATATTCATCACGATTTTTGAATGTCCTCGGAGAGGAGATGGTGATGTTTTGTATTTCAACAAGAATGATGGTGTCGTTCTCAGTGATTAAGGCGGACACATATTGATCTTTAAGCCTTATTCTCCGGATTGTCTCTTCATTTGGGTCAATGATTCTTTTTTTGTGAAGTGCCATATAAGCAGAATCCAATGAGATGGATTTTTGACCTGTCAACATAAAACAACAAAATAGGCCTATCAGTAGGACGCCGGCGCTTTTCATATCAGTATAACGACTGTGATTGCCGTACAAATGCATAGAAATGCATCATCTTTGTAACATGAAACTTTTGTCTCGTATTATATCCTTTGTGTTTCACCCTTTGTTTTTGTTCTATTACTTAGTCTTGATAGCCTTTGTCATGGATCGATATGCTTATAGGATGGATCAAGCAAGAGCGTTGGGAGCCATGTTGATCATGTCTTTTTTTATTCTTGTATTGTTTCCTCTCATTGCGATGGCCTTGTTTAAAGGATTGGGTATTGTGTCGGATTGGCATCTCAGCAAGCGTCGGGATCGGATCGGACCGCTGATAGTGACTTTAGTTTTTTATATATGGTTTTTTGTCAATGTTAAGGACAATGTAGTGGTGGCAGACTCTCTACGCTTTGTTGCTCTCGGTGGAGCAATAGCATTGGGTCTTGCTTTCTTTATTAATAATTTCTCTAAAATAAGCCTGCATTCAGTAGGAGCAGGGGCTTTTTTGGTTGGATTGGGGCTGTTGGCATTTTATACTCGCACATCAAGTATTGTCTTTAATCTTCCAATGATTGGCAACTATGGAGTTTCTTCTATTTTTGTGATCATTTTAGCTTTTGTAATGGTTGGGCTTGTTGGTACTTCGAGGTTATATTTGGATGTACATAGTGCAGAAGATGTATATGGAGGTTATTTAGTAGGGTTTCTTTCTCAAATCATAGCGTATTTTTGGATTATAGGATGAAGGATTTAAAAGAAAAGATAGAGGCCGTTTGGGATCAAAGAGGATTGCTTGAGGATACAGTTTACAAGGAGTCTATAGAAGAGGTCATATCCCTGTTGGATCAAGGTATCCTACGTGTGGCCGAACCCTCACAGGAGGGATGGAAGGTCAATGAATGGATCAAAAAAGCCGTTGTGCTTTATTTTCCCTTACAGAAAATGCAAACCATTGAAGTGGGGCCATTTGAGTTTCATGATAAGATTGCGCTCAAGAGAGGTTATGCTGCTAAAGGCGTTCGAGTTGTACCACATGCCATAGCACGGTATGGATCATATCTTGAAAGAGGTGTTGTGATGATGCCAAGTTATGTCAATATAGGAGCTTGGGTCGGTAGTGGTACCATGGTAGATACCTGGGCTACGGTGGGTTCTTGTGCGCAGATCGGACGCAATGTTCATCTGTCCGGGGGAGTGGGAATCGGAGGAGTCTTGGAACCTCTTCAGGCGGCTCCTGTTATTGTTGAAGACAATGCCTTTGTTGGTTCGCGATGTATCCTTGTAGAAGGTGTGCGTGTCGGTTCTGAAGCTGTGATCGGAGCCAATGTGACCCTGACTATGTCCACACATATTATAGATGTAACAGGAGCCGAACCAGTGACGATGAAGGGGTATGTACCGACTCGCTCTGTGGTGATCCCCGGAAGTTATAACAAGGTTTTTCCTTCGGGATCTTATAATGTCAATTGTGCGCTGATCATAGGCAAACGAAAGGAAAGCACGGACAAAAAAGTATCTCTTAATGCGGCTTTGCGCGATAACAATGTTGCGGTTTGATATCAGATTCAAATATAAATATTTCATCCTTAACTCAGCAAGAGACGATTCATAGTACAGATTTGGAGCAAGGCGTTCACCCTTATCACTTCCCAAGAGGAGTCAGGGTATTGAATAGACTTTTCAAGTCGTACGAGAATAAGGCACTCAATGCCGAACAACTTATGGCTCAGGCGCGTCACAAGACCGGACTTTCGGACTTTGGTGATGAGTTTTTTGTCATACCACTTAAAAATATCATAGAGGATGCCAATGAACATACTCCTTTTCACGCGATGGGAAAGTTTTTGTATGAGGAGAAATTAAAAATGAATCTCGTCAACCGGTTATGGGCTCAATATTGGCTGAAGAAAGAACCATCTATACAAAAAGCATTGCCTCCGGCTGTTATGATTACAGGGCTGCAACGCACCGGAACAACTTTTTTGCAGAGACTGTTGGGGAGCCTTCCGGAATTTAGAGGTGTTATCTCCTGGGAGATTGTCAATCCTGTTCCAACTTCTAAGAAGAAATCTTACTACGGCAAGTATCAGGCATGGTTGAGCCTTTTTGCCCTCAATTATATCAATCCTGAACTTAGATCCATTCATTCAGTTTCTTATGATAGTTTGGATGAAGAGGTTGTTTTGATGGAACACGCCTTTATGAGTAGTGTCAATGAAGCCGCTATGACAGTTCCTAATTATGCTCTCTGGCTCGAAAAGCAGGATCAAAAGAAGGCATACAATGACCTAAAAATGTGGCTTCAATTTTTGATTTGGCGTAAGCCGGCAGATAGATTTTTGCTCTTGAAGAGTCCTCATCATATGGAGTATATGAAAGACTTTATGTCTGTATATCCGGGGACTCATGTCATCCATATGCACCGCAATCCCGAGGAGACCCTTGCTTCCTTCTGCAGTATGGTACATATCGCCAAGAAGCTATTTCAAAAAAGTGATAATCCCACCGAAATAGGCAAGCATTGGCTGCGTAAAAACAAGCGATTGGTTGAAGCTTGTATGGACTACAGATCACATGGAGAAGGTTCTTTTAGTGACATCGCTTATAAAGACCTCATTGAGGATCCCGTATTGGTCACTCAAAAGATTTTTGATAGGTTAGATCTTACTTGGACTAAGAAGCATACAACACAGGTGGAAGCCTTCTGCGTGAGTCATAAGAAGAACAAGTTTGGTAAGCACAATTATACCTTGGAGGACTATGGATTGACACCAAATATGGTGCATAAAGCATTTGAAAGATATGAAGAGAAGTATCAAGTTTTCTTATAGACGGAGTGTTGTAGTTTAGTGATTTAAACCCTGATTTGCTGATCATCGCGTATATTGAAGTCATTTGTCTTTATTTATTGGGCGATTTTTTTTTGATTATCATAAGATGGAAGAGGTCTTACAGTTGATTCCTATTAAGCATGATGTATTTACGTACATTTTTTTTCTCGGAAGTGTACAGGCCTTCTTTTTGGCTTTGATTGTGGGTTGGAAATCTCAATGCAGCGATCGTATATTGATATTATTATGTAGTTTTTTAGTATTTATCGGTGCCCTTATATTGGATTTGTTTTTAGTGAGAAGTGGTCACATGCGCCGTATGCTGTGGTATAATGATATCACTGAATGGATGGTGTTGGGGATCGGGCCATTGTTATACTTGATTTCCAAGAGCCTGATCAGTAAGAAGCCTATATTGAAAAAAAATATATTGCTTCATTTTTCTATTCCGTTGTTCTATTTATGTTATCAGTTGTTTTATATTTTTCAACCCATTGAGCATAAGTACAATGCTTATGTGGGATCATTTCACAAGACCTTGGATTTTTTATCATATGAAGCTAGCATTCCTTCGGATCCACTGTTACTGAAACAGTATTTTGAACGTATTCTTTTGGCAAGTATATTGGCTTATGCCATTGCTGGGGGTATTTTGATGGTGCGTAGTACAAAGTTTCCGAATTGGAGGGAAGTGTTGGTTTCTGACAGCAAGTACACCTTCATACTGTGGTCATTTGGAAGCCTTGTCTTCAATGGAATAGTCGTCACATTTCTATTCTTGATGATGGAAGAATCAGAAAGTCATCTATTTATAGGAATCATGTTAACAGTTGAAGTTTCTATGTTGTATTTGTTGTTTATCGGAGCGAGCAATGTGTTTTCTTCTTCTTGGGTGGCCGACAAATATGATACTTCGGGAATGAAGCATCGCACTGCCGTTGATATCTTTAAGCAGATTGAAGACTTGATGGATAGAGAAAAGCCATATTTGATGGCAAGATATGGACTCAGAGATTTGGCCATGACATTAGATATTCCGTCAAACCATGTTTCTCAAGCTATAAATTCTTCTAAAGCACAAAACTTTAATGAATACATCAATATGTTGCGCATTCAATCAGCCATCGAGTTGTTGGAAGGAGGAAAATCTAAAACCCTGACGATTGAGGGAATAGGAAAGGAAGTAGGTTTTTCTTCTAAATCATCCTTCTATGCCGCCTTTAAGAAGGTCACTGGCTCCACTCCTTTGATATACGATAGAGAACTAAATGCACAGTAAAGTCATTGACTCCAATACATTAGCTTTGTTTAAGCCCTTGGACATCACAATGCTTAAAATGTTCGGTCTACTACACGAAGCATTTTTACCTCATTTTTGACATAGGCGCTTAAGTGGTTGCTATAGGTTGGTTCGATATTACAATTCTGAACTGTTTCTGACCGGCATAATTTGTCATTTCAGCACTTCTATACGCTATTTGTGACATAACACACAAATGCGTTATGAGACGATATGATTTAGATTGGATCAGAGTTTTGGTTTTCGGGCTCCTTATACTTTATCATGTAGGTATGTTTTTTGTACCGTGGGACTGGCATATTAAGAACAATGAGACCTATGAGGGATTGCAATGGCCTATGCACTTTGTCAATCAATGGAGATTGGCTTCGCTCTTTTTGATTTCAGGTATGGGTACAAGATTTGCCCTGGCTAAGAGATCACGGGGTCAGTATGTAAGAGAAAGGGTCAAAAGATTACTGTTGCCTTTGATTTTTGGGATGCTTGTCATAATTCCTCCACAAGTATATGTGGAGCGCATGGCTTATGGTGGTTATGATGGTTCGTATATTTCGTTTTGGTTTCACGATGCTTTTAGCGGTATTTATCCGGAGGGAAATCTCAGCTGGCACCACTTATGGTTTTTGCCATATCTATTAATTTTCTCACTTGTATTGACGCCTTTGTTTATTCTTCTTAGGGATCATCGTGAATCTCCATTCCTAGTGATTCAGAGACGATGGCTCAATAGATCGCCCAACAACCTATATCGGTATATTATACCCCTTTACATTGTGGAGGCATTTCTGGAGCCTTTGTTTCCTGTGACCCATGCACTGGTGGGAGATTGGTTTGCAATAGTACTGTATTTGATCATTTTCTTTTATGGGTTTAATTTTATTGCTCTGGGCGATGTCTTTTGGAGGGCATTGAATAAAATAAAATTTTCGGCACTGATCATTGGTATGATTGCTTATGGGTGCTACGTATATCTCTGCCTGCAAGAAGATAGTATCACGACGCATTTTATTGCGGCCTTGGCAAAGACAATCAATTTTTGGAGTTGGATGTTGGTGATATTTGGATGTGGTGCTGTTTATCTGAACAAGTCTAGTGCACTGTTGACCTATTGCAACACCGCTGTTTACCCATTCTATATAGTTCACCAGACGATAACAGTAATTTTGGCATACTTTCTTTATCAAACTGAGCTTGACTTCTGGGTAAAATTTGGAATATTAACAGTCTGGACATTTTTACTCTCATCCTTGATCTATGAAGTCGTCAGAAGGATTCAATTTTTAAGACTTGTATTTGGTTTGAAATGAGTGGTGTATAATTGGTTAACTAAAATTATTTTTTAAGTAAGAATGAGAAAAAAACTATATATATCAGTATTTTTAATTGCAACTATTTCTATTATATATACTTCTTGTAGCACAAAAACCTATATGGGAAGATTTATAAAATGGAGAGCATCTGATGTTGGGGATTATAAAAAATTTCCTAAGTATGAGTTTGCAGCATCTTCAGAACCATTCTACTTTGACAGTAAATTAGACCCCAAACTCGAAAATATTAAAGTCACCAATAAGGAGAATGAAAAAGTTGAATTATTAGACCTTTTAAAAGCATCGGGCACAACAGCATTTTTAGTCATCAAAAATGACACTTTAGTTTTTGAAAAATATTTGAATGGGTA
Organism: Bacteroidota bacterium; assembly: GCA_024276375.1. Classification (GTDB taxonomy): domain Bacteria; phylum Bacteroidota; class Bacteroidia; order Chitinophagales; family Saprospiraceae; genus JAJRXG01. Next base: position 7,500 of record JAJRXG010000324.1, read on the forward strand.
TCATAGAAATTCAATTAACACATCATTTTCAGTAGCAAAATCAATTACATCACTCATCACCGGTATTGCCATTGACCAAAACCTCCTTCATAGTGTAAATGACCCTGTTGTAAAATATATCCCGGATTTAATTGACACTGACGCTGAATACAAAAAAGTACTTATCTCACAACTGATGGATATGCACAGTGGTATTCAATTTAAAGACCACGATTTGCCTTGGGGAGACAAACCAAAGGCCTACTACTATCCTAATTTAAGGAAAAGAATACTCGAATTAGCACTTGAATATGAACCGGGAACTAAATTTAAATATAATTCATACAACCCTATTCTGGTTGGAATGATACTTGAAAAGGTTACAAAACTTTCTCCGGCCAAGTACTTTGAGCAAGAATTGTGGAATGAATTAGGCATGGAATATTCAGGTTCGTGGAGTATGGATAGTAAGGAATCCGGAATGACAAAAATGGAAAGTGGGCTAAATATCAGAGCCATTGACTTTGCCAAGTTTGGACGACTTGTATTGAGTAAGGGTAATTGGAATGGAAAACAATTAATCTCAAATGAATGGATGAATTATAGTTTCACTGTTTCAAAAAAATACAAATTGTCTGAGTTTGCAGATGACTTATATTATCGTAATTTTTGGTGGATATACGCCGACAAAAAAAGATCTCAATATGACATTAAAAGTATTGCCGGAACAGGGCATTTGGGCCAATATCTGTTCATCTTTCCAAAAGAAAAAATCATTATAGTCAGAATGGGAAAGAGCAACAAAAATGTTGATTCTTGGAGAACGATATTTAGAGAAATTGTAAATGAAATAGACAACAACTATGCAAAGGACTAAATACAGTGCATAACGGGAAAAGGACATTTTATGGCCAAAATTGATCCTGCATAAATAGTTGCACAACACGCTTTGTTGTATTGCACTTATGTTACGACCTTCGCTTTATAGAATGGTATAATCAAGGGAATCCCCACAAAATCTCGGAATTGCGACACAAGCGGTTTTGATGTCAGATTAGCTATAGCCAGTGCGCTGCATATCGCAACCGTATATCCCGAGACCCTACTACTCCGGTGGGTGTAAATCCCGCCAAGGCAATTTAGAGTGCGCCCTGAAGATAAACGGACAGTATGCTTTGCGAGAAGTACGATGTAACTTCGTTTTATCAAAAAATGCTAACAAAAGATGTGATTGTAGCTCAAAGAGGCAGTCAAAAGACGATGCTTCAGGATGAAATGGCATGAATACCTGCTTGAATTCGTTTATCCTTACATTGAATACCATATATTAGTGGTATATAGTCTATTGTAATGAAACTACGGCGTTTAGTCATATTATGGGTGGTATCGACCTTCTGTCTCGCAGTCAATCAGGTGGAAGCTCAACAGATCCGTACGGAGTTTGGTAAAAACAGAGTACAGTACCACGATGATTTTACCAAGTGGTGGATGTATGAAACGGAAAATTTCATTGTCTATTGGTATGGCAAAGGACGCAATATTGCTCAAACTGCTATTCAGATAGCCGAATACGTACATCCGGACATACAGAATCTTGTAGAGCATCGTATCAATGACAAGATAGAAATCATCGTTTATACAGACATCTCAGACCTTCTTCAAAGCAATATAGGCAATGAGGAAACTTTTGAGACAAGGCATGCATCAACCAAGGTGATCGGCAGCCGTATTTTTCTATATTTTGACGGCAACCATCAAAATATGGAGCGCCGAATAAAAGAAGGTATTGCTCAAGTGTTTCTCAATGCTATGTACGTAAAAGGTAGCTTGCAGGAGATTATTGATAGCGATCCCGAATTGGCCGTACCGACGTGGTACAAAGAGGGTTTTGCAAGCTTCGCCGGAGCATCTTGGGATCCATTGATGGAGGATGAACTTCGTGATCTCTGGTATCTGAAGAAAAATAAATATAAAGATTTCAATCGTCTCTCCGCAGACCATCCTCGGGTGGCGGGACATTCGATGTGGTATTTTCTTACCCATCAATATGGCAAGAGTTCTATTACTACGCTTTTATATTTGATGCGGTTGCGCCATGATCTTGAAGAAAATGTAGAGTTTATTTTTGGATTCAATCTCAAAAAGCTCAAGAAAAACTGGTCTGCTTTCTACCGGGATCTTTATAATAGAGAATATGCCGTATTTGATTCTTTAGATGTCCAAAATGCCAAATCCTTGGGATTTAAAAAGTACTGGCCTAAGACCTATCTCAGATTGAGCCCCGATGGCATGCAGTTGATATATATTGTCAATCAGCAAGGGAAGTATCAAGTTGTATTGGAACAAATGTCAGACAATGCTCGGCAGGTGATCTTTAGGTTTGGGAGCAAGAATGCCGTACAACAGCCCGATTACAACTATCCGAGAATCGCTTGGCATCCCCAACGTGATGAAGTTACTATATGCTATGAACGTAGGGATCTCATCGTATTGAGACGTCTTGACTTGAGTACGGGACAATATGCCGAACAAGAAATACCCGAGAATATTCAGCGCGTTTTTGATATCGATTATATCTCAGATGATGAGTACATGTTCAATGCATTGATTGATGGATATTCTGATCTTTATATCTATGGCGCCAAATACCGTGAAGCCAAACCCATAACCGAAGATTTTTATGACGATATAGACGCAAGCTATGTTCAGATGGGCGAGCAATGGGGCGTCCTTTTTGCTTCTAATAGACCGACAGCGACGATTCTGCCTCAAGATATAGATACGATCTTGCCTACGGCTAATTATGATATTTTCTTCCTCCCACTGAATTCTGAGTACGCTTTGAGATTGACCAATACCCCTGATATTAGCGAACGCCACCCTAGATTGGTCAATGATCATTATCTTGCTTTTCTTAGTGATCAAAGTGGTGTCTATAACAGATATGTACTCAATCTCAACAGCCGACGTCCCGCTTACGCCAACTCCAATCTGCCCCGGAACATCATTAACCATGATGCTGTACGAAATTCAGATCGGTATGTGTGGCAAGTATATCAAGATGGTGCGTACTACCTCTATGACCAAAGTCCTGAGTGGAATAGACATGCCAAACCCTATCTCACATCTACCGCCAATATGTTGGTTCCTCAAGAACAAATACCAATCGCCGTAGAGGACGTCCAAGACTACATCGATCCTGATTTATTGTTTCAATCCAAGTTCGAAGATCCCGATATACTAGAAGATTTAGAAGACAATGCTATAGTTGGTATTATCAAACGATCCATCTCGTCATCTTTTCAAATAGCTGATGCCAATAGAAGTGTCGTCCCATTCTATCCGGCTCGAGCTGTAGCTGCCAGAAGACAATTTAAATTGGAAGATTTCTCAACAACGGTCAATAATGACGTTTTGTTTGATGGCTTGGAATCCTATACAGATGATCGAGCGGAGATTCAAGCTCAGCAGACAGGTATATTGGTCAAGGGGACAGTGAAGGATATATTTGAGGATTTTCGGATAGATCTAGGCGTTCGAATACCTACCAATTTCAGAGGCTCCGAATTTTTTGCCGTATTGGATGACCGTAGGGCGCGGATAGATAAGCGTTACGCTCTTTATAGAAAACAGGTAAGTGAATCGGGTTTTAGCGATCCTTTTAGTGGTACCCCGGCATTAAAACAAACGGAGATTACCTGGATTGCTCTCCATCGCCTAAGTTATCCGTTTGACACTTATCGAAGTGTTCGACTGACTGGACAACTTAGATCAGATCAACAATATGTATTGCTCAGCGAACCGATTTTGGAAAGTGCTGAAAGTTTTGATGAGAAGAGGATCAGCCTGAAAGCTGAGTATATTTATGACAATACCTTGGACATAGATCTCAACTTGAGACACGGAACCCGCTATAAGTTTTATACTGAGTTTATCAACCGGTTTGACCTACAGATAGGCGATCAATGGAGCTTGGATGCCAGCCGCGGGATCACTTCCATTTTAGGATTTGATGCGCGGCACTATCAGCCTCTCTTGCGCAATTCAATTATAGCTCTCCGTGGTACCGGAGCGACGTCTTTTGGCAGTGATAAAATGCTGTACTATGTCGGTGGTACAGATGGATGGGTGACTCCCAGATACAATCAAGACATACCTGTGCCATCGGGTCAATCCTTTGCCTTTAAGACCATCGCCCCCAATCTGAGAGGTTTTGATCACAATATTCGCAATGGACGATCCTTCTTGCTTGGCAGCGCAGAATTGAGGATTCCATTCTTCAAGTACTTAAGTCGCAAAGAAATCAAATCGTCCTTCTTTCGCAATATCCAAGCAACAGCTTTTTTTGATGTAGGATCGGCTTGGCATGGATTGTGGCCCAGTATAGAAGGAAATCCTCTCAATACTGTCACACTTCAGCAGAAAGGAGTTGAAGTTACCCTGAATCTGGCGCGAAGTACATTTGTCTATGGCTATGGTGTAGGTGCAAGAATCAATCTGTTGGGTTACTTTATAAGAGCAGACTACGCCTGGGGAGTTGAAAGCGGCCTCCGCCAAGATCCCAAACTATACATTTCTCTGGGTACAGATTTTTAATGGCTCTGATCCCTCAAATATCTTGCGCGATAAAGAACATTCAAACAAAAAAAAAGATCATAAATGTTTATTTATGATCTTTTATAGTTGTAGCGAGAGGGAGACTTGAACTCCCGACCTCAGGATTATGAATCCTGCGCTCTAACCAGCTGAGCTACCTCGCCAGAAAAATTTTGTCAAGTGTTATCTTGATACGCATCCCAAATTCCTATAAAATGCTCCACCTTTTCGAAGAAAAAACACCTCACTAACTCTATTTGAGCGTGCAAATATATATCTCTTGACTACCTTACGCAATCTTTTTTGTTTTCATTTACAAGCTTTCCTAGAAGTCGGTATTATCTTGTGCTTGTGGAAACCTTGAAGCATTATCATTTTAGTCCGCTCGGGTGGGTCTGTATAGAGGTCACGGATATTGGAGTGTCGAAGTTGCATTTTGTGAAACAACCGGATGAGGATCATGTCAATCCTCTTGTACCCTTGATAGATCAATGTTGTCTCCAACTGGATCAATACTTTGACGGAAGTAGAAAAGTCTTTGATTTAACTTTGGATTGGAAGGCAAACCCGGATTTTTCTCAATCCGTATGGAAGACCTTATTGGATATTCCATATGGAAAGACGACAACTTATGGAAAGTTGGCACAGCAAATCGGTCAACCCAAGGCTGCACAAGCCGTTGGACAGGCCAATGGACTCAATCCCATAGCAATCGTCGTCCCTTGCCATCGTGTAGTGGGGAGCAATGGTCGATTGACGGGATATGCAGGTGGCCTTGATAAGAAAAAATGGTTGCTCATTCACGAACGTGATCATTCGCCCAAGCCTATAGATCAACTCTTTTAGCAATGGAAAGATCCCAAGTCATCATTGATACTAAAGTCTGGTTACAACGATTTGTTGTGGGTCTCAATATCTGTCCTTTTGCCAAACGACCATTTGAAGAAGAAAGGATCAAGTATGTGGTGATACATGAGTCGGATCTTATGGTGATATTGAGTCGGATAGAAAAAGAATTGGTGGCATTGGAGCTGGCCACAATAGAGGAAGCAGAGACGACATTGATCGTCCTTCCTGATGTGGATTTAGACTTTGAAGGATTCAATGATTTTAACGGGATCATCAATGATTTAATCTCTTATATGGCGATAGAATCAGTCCTTCAGGCGATCGTGTTTCATCCGGATTTTAGATTTGAGGATGCCACGCATGGAGATATCGCCAATAGTACCAATCGATCACCATATCCGATGATACACTTATTGAGACAAGAGAGTATCGCATCGCTTGGCTCAGATCTTGATGGCCAAAAAATCGCCGAACGCAACCTTCGCTTTCTGACAACGTTGGGAGTCGAGGGGCTAAAACGAAGATTAAATAATGAAGTATGAATTTTTATGACTTTTCGGCCAATACCATTGATGGCAAGGCCATCGATTTTTCTGTTTATACAGGCAAGGTGATCCTCGTAGTCAATACAGCAAGCCGATGTGGTTTTACTCCACAGTATCAGGGGTTGGAGCTGTTGCACCAGCAGTATTCACCCCAAGGGTTGGTGATATTGGGATTTCCCTGCAATCAGTTTGGAAAGCAGGAATCTGGAACAAATGATGAGATCGCTCAATTTTGTACCTTGAACTATGGGGTGAGCTTTCAGATGATGGCTAAGGTCGATGTCAATGGAATAAATGAACATCCGTTATATCATTATCTAAAGAAGTCCGTAGGAAGAACTTTGTTGCATAGAATCAAATGGAATTTCACTAAATTTCTCATCAATAAAGAAGGGATTCCCGTAAAACGATATAGCCCATTTACTTCACCCCAAAAGATGGCTCCCGATCTTGAAGGACTTTTAAATGTATAGTGCTTGCTCAATCATATCACACAAATGAAAAAACTCCTCATCTTTTTTTCCCTTGCCTTGTCGCTCCTCTTATTTGCAGGATATAGTTACATCTCTTCTGCTCCATATCCCTCTCAAAGTGCTGAAATCGCTATCGCCAAATCCCTTGCTATAGGATACACGCCTATTGAGGAAGGCAATACAGGATATGCCCTGCATGATGGTGTCCGTATATGGTATGAGTACATTGCACCCCGGACAGATAGCGTTAAGGCAACAGTATTGCTCATCATGGGACACAGTACAACGGGGATCAATTGGTCGGATTACTTCTATGGCCACTTCTTGGATTCAGGATATAGTGTCATCATTTATGACAATAGAGGAGTGGGTCGGTCGGATTGGATTGAGGATTGGACACAAGAGACTGCCTATACCCTCGAGGATATGGCAGGCGATGGGATTGCTATATTGGATCATCTGAATATTGAACGTGCACATATTGTCGGCATATCCATGGGAGGAATGATTGCGCAACGCATAGCGATAAGTTATCCAGACCGGTTATGGTCACTTGGATCTATTATGTCCAGTGGTTATATGATGGATCCGGACTTGCCAAAGGTAGATGACAAGTTTGAAAGCAATCTGACAAAATTGGGCATCAGATATTTTATGCATCCCGGCGAGGCCAATGCCATGCGTTTTGCTATGGTTGTTGCAGATGAACTCAAAGGTGATGGTGACTATACTCCTGATTATGATCGCATCGCCAATAGAACACTCTATGAGTTGCGCGAGCGCAAGAGATTTAATGCACAAGTTGGTGAACAACATACAATGGCGATCGTAAAATCCGGATCACGATATGATGAACTTGCTAAGATAAATGTTCCCACTGTTGTAATCCATGGGTTGAGTGACCCACTTGTCAATCCGGCTCATGCCCGAAAATATGCTCCCATGATTAAGAATGCTAAATTGGTTTGGATAGAAGGTATGGGACATGATATACCACAAATCTATGCTGAGCAATTAAGCAAAACATTGATAGAAAACATGGATATATCCATAGGCAATATCAACTTACGTTAATGATATCACAATATGCTTGTTTTGACAAGTACTTATAATTGCTAAAGTCCAATTTCTCCTTACATTATACCCCAAAATACCAACCATGAATCGACACAATACTTGTTCGCTTTGCCTCTGCACCTTGTTCGTTCTGTCATTTCACTTGAATGCCCAAGAAACACAGGACTCCATCACCACAGATACGATCAAAAAAGCAACAAAAGAATTGCCCCTTGAACCGGGCAGACAATTTCACCTATTGACCTCTGAAGGGACATGGATGTCTCTGGATGTCAGTCCCGATGGCCGGACGATAGCCTTCGATATGTTGGGAGATATTTATTTGCTGCCGATAGAAGGAGGCAAAGCCACCCGATTGATCGGAGATATGTCGTTTGAGTCGCATCCTAAGTGGAGTCCAGATGGCAAATCTCTATGCGTGACATCGGATCGATCCGGAGCCGAGAATATATGGACATATGATATTGATTCTTCCGATTGGCATCAGGTGACAAAGTCCAAGGACGAACACTATCAATCTGCTGAGTGGACGCCCGACGGTGAGTACATCGTCGTGGCCAAAGGCAATCGCAACCTAAAACTCCATATGTATCACAAATCAGGCGGTGGCGGCATACAACTCATCAAAAAACCCGACAACGCCAAGACCATCGAACCTGCCTTTGGCAAAGACCAAAGATATATCTGGATGTCAACTCGAAGGGGTGCTTGGAATTACAATGCCAAGATGCCTCAATATCAGATTGCGACATATGACCGAGAGACGGGAGAAGTCGAACGGCGCACGGGTCGATATGGCTCGGCATTTACGCCTACCTTATCACCCGATGGTCATTGGTTGGTGTATGTGACCCGGCACAACGCAAGATCAGGGCTCGTAAAGCGCGATCTAAGAACAGGGGAGGAATCTTGGTTGGCATATCCGGTACAGCGGGATGATCAAGAATCTATAGCCAGTCTCGGCGTGTATCCGGCGATGAGTTTTACGCCGGACAGTAAGTATCTTATAGCCACGTATGGAGGTAAGATCCATCGTATAAACATCGTAGATGATAGCGCTATAGAGATTCCATTTGAAGTAGATGCGATGATTGACTATGGCCCAAGGGTAAAGTTTGACTATCCCGTCTCTGATGATCCACAGATGGAAGTTACCCAGATACGCGATCCTCGTGTATCACCTGATGGAAGTAAGATCGTATTTACCGCCCTCAATCGATTGTATGTAGCAGATTATCCCGATGGTACACCGCAACGCATCACAGGTCATGATTTTACAGAAGCCATGCCCACTTGGAGTCC
>JAJRXG010000325.1 GCA_024276375.1 Bacteroidota bacterium
GGATATATCTCCGAGGGTATAACTCATACCAGATGTCAATTGTACAGATAGCGTATCACCATATATTGTGGGAGTCACTTGGACATCGAGCATGATGACACTATCACAGCCGTATTGATTATACAAGGTATCGTAGTAGATACCCTCAGCATCGATCATCTGATCACCGAATTGTATCACTTTATTCTGACAGATGGTGGTGTCGATAGGGAACAGGTCATCTTCGTAGTAAAGGCTATAAACGATGTTGGGTATGGGTGATGTACATGAGACTGGATTAAATCTAAAAGAGCAAGGTTGATACAAATTGTTTGAAAAATCACATTCTGCTCTGAGCTGGTTAGGCTTGTTTACGACACCCATGTAGCCAAATTGTTAAAAGTATTTGCAAAGTAAATTTTGCCGTCCCCACCTAGCTGAATCTCCGACAGAGGTTTATTGTCAATATTAAAATCCGGAGTTACGAAATAAATTGGAAAAGAAGGATCCGAAAGGTCATACTGGATAATATATGATCGTTGTGTAATGGGATTAGACTCCAGTGTATAAAGGACTTGGGAGTTTGAAGAGAATGCAGCCGATACGATTCGTGAGTACTTGTTTGAAGCTATAATTGTATCAACAATACTAAGATTGCCAGTATTAATATTAAAGTTGGATAGGATTGCTTTGTTTCCACTATGTGTAAACAAAATCCTAGTAAGATCAGGAGAAGCAAATAAACCTCCTAATTGAGATGGACGTTCTTGCCTTAAATACTTTGGCAGGCTTATATTCGAGTAAATAGGAAACCCATATCCTTGCTCATCAATTGTGATACTTACAATTTTTTGTAAATTATTATCAAAAGATATAAGATAGTCTTGTTTACAACTGTGTTTTATGCTCAAAAGGTAACTAAAATCTCCCTGTAAAACATTTTCTTTCTCACTCATGGTAATCTTATTAGGATTGGTAACATCTATTTTGCGCATATATAAATTGCTGGGAGCATCTTCTTGGTGAGGAGAGAAATAGAAAAAGTAATGATAGTTAGTTTGAGGGTTTATTGCTAATACTTGGGATTCAGTAGAGACAAGCCTTAATTTTATAGTTGAATCAATCGGTTGATTAGATACAGTATATAGGTTCAATCCAAAACTATAGTAAAGTAAGTCTCCTGTTTCATTAGAAATGGAAATCCTACTAGCAATGCAAGAGCTTGCATTAGCTCTCGGGATATTTCCATTCCAACAAATTTCGGATTTCATGTCTGTAGAAAACTCCCAGACAACTTTTCCAATAACTATAACCCAGTTGTTGTTTATCCCCTGTGAGTATAATGAAACGGATAAGAAAATGAAAACAAATACTATAATAAATCGAATCATCAGATGCTTGAATTAAAATTTTAAAAGAAGGCGATTGAAAATCGCCTTCTTTTAGGTACAAATAATGAACTATGTACAAGGCAAGATGCCAAGCAAGACTTGTCTTGAAATAAGTATATCATTAGTGCTGAAAACATTATCTTCATATCCTTCATACCATGACGAAAATTGTCCATACTCCCATGGATTGCCCGGAGGATATGTCGGAGAAGAGCATATTCCACTTTGACACAATGTAAAATTAGCATTCAACCATTGTTGTGCCAGTACGAGATCATAAGTTGTAAAGATCCCATTGCCACTCCAATCTCCTATCCATGCTGCTACTCCCGTAGTGCACTTAAGGGGTTTGTCTTGTTGGAGGTATTCGA
>JAJRXG010000326.1 GCA_024276375.1 Bacteroidota bacterium
ATTACGGGGTATATTAAAAAAGAGAACTTTATAGGAGCTGATGGCTGAGCGAGAGGAGATCTTCTTCGGCCAGCTCCCTTCCGATCAACTGGATGCCCAAGGGCATTGTATGGGATGGATGATCGTCCTTGACGGGTATTGATATTGCCGGAAGGCCACAGATGTTGGCAAGCACGGTAAATACATCGCTAAGATACATTTGAATTGGATCCTTGGACAAGGAGCCGATGAAAGGGGCAATATCAGTAGTCGTTGGCAAGAGAATCATATCATATTCTTCTAAGATGGAATCGATCCGATTCTTAATCATTTGTCGGACTTGTTGAGCCTTTGTAAAATAAGCATCAAAGTACCCCACACTGAGTACAAATGTGCCCATCATGAGGCGGCGTTTCACTTCGATACCAAAACCCTCAGAGCGGGTTTTAAAATATAGGCTTTTTATATCCGAACTGTCTTTAGAAGAATACCCATATCGAATGCCATCATATCGACTTAGGTTGGAAGAAGCCTCAGCCGTTGTCAACACATAGTATGTGGGCACTAGATATGGCAAGAGGTCAAAAGAAACGGTGTTATACTCGTGACCCAATGCCCGCAATCGTGAGATGGTAAGATCACACCCGGCTTTAACATGAGGATTTAGATTTGAATCATCAAAAACCTCTTTAAATCCCGCTATTTTATATTTCTTTTGATTCTGTTGGACTTTGGACAAGTTAACGGGGAGGTCAAAAGAAGTGCTATCCTTGGGATCCATTCCGCTGACCGTTGACAAGAACAACGCCAGATCCTCAATGCCATGTCCGATGAGACCGATTTGATCAAAAGAAGAAGCATAGGCGATAAGTCCGTATCGGCTGATACGACCATAAGTAGGTTTGATACCGATGACACCACAATAGGCGGCGGGCTGCCGTACAGACCCTCCGGTATCGCTTCCCATGCTGAGATGGCAAGTATTCATTTGGACGGCAACAGCGGCACCACCACTCGATCCTCCAGGCACTCGGGTGGGATCAACACCATTGTATGTCGGGCCATAAACGCTCGTCTCGTTGGTGCTGCCCATGGCAAATTCATCGCAATTGGTCCTTCCGATGATGATGGCTCCAGCATCCAAAGCACGTTGTACTGGGGTAGCGGTAATTTGAGACTCAAAGTTGGTCAACATACGAGATCCAGCCGTCACGATATGATTCTTATAACAAATCACATCTTTTATACTGATGACCATTCCCCAAAGAGCCCCGATGGAGGAGGGGTTTTGTTCATATTGAGTCTGTAGAAGACGAGCTCGTTCTAGTGCTTCTTCTTCATAGACCTCTACATAGATATTGAGGTGTTCAAGATCCTTTATCGCTGTCAAGAAAGAACGAACAATATCTATCAGATTGACCTCTCCATTAATGACAGCTTGCCGCGCGTCAGAATAGTTATTTGGACTCATCAACTTGTTGGTTTAAAAAAGCGGCGACCTCTTGGAGATCTACCTTGAGTTGAGAACCATCTGTGAGGTTTTTCATTGTCATCAATCCTGACGCTCTCTCTTCCTCTCCGATGATAAGCGCATAGCGATAACTTCCCCTGCCTGCGTATTTCATTTGCTTTTTGAATTTAGCAAGATCGGGATAGATATCGACGGAAACCTGAGAAGCCCTCAACTGCCCACCAAGTTGAAAGGCATATTTGTGCGAAGCTTCATCCAAACTCAAGATGATGACATCTGTCTGTCCGATCTGTAGATCTTGAAAGAGATTCAATTCTTCCATGACATCGTATATCCGTGCAGCACCGAGAGAGATACCGACACCGGAGACACCTTTCATCCCAAACACTCCCGTCAAATCATCATATCTTCCACCTCCTCCGATGCTACCTATCTGTACACTTGTCGCCTTCACCTCTATAATACAGCCCGTATAGTAACTCAATCCGCGAGCGAGTGTCAAGTTGATACTCAGTTTGTTGTGTAGGGGAGTCAACCGGAGATAATCAAGAACTTCTTGTAGTTCGCCGATTCCTTTTTTACCGAGAGCAGACTGCGCTAAAACAGGATAGAGTTCTTCCAAGTTAGTGATTTGCAGCGTTTTGAGAAGTTGGCGGCTACTGTCTATTGACAAGTCCAGAGAAGTCAACTGGAGCATAACATCCTCTTCGCTTATTTTATCAAGTTTATCGATGATAATGGCGAAAGCACCAAAATTTTGATCCTTGATACCGTAGGTTTCGGCGATACCGGCCAGAATTTTACGGTTGTTGAGGAGCATCTCTACGGGGATATTTAGTTGATCATAAACTTGATCAAATATCTGAATCAACTCCGCTTCATACATGAGACTGTCTGAGCCGACAACATCGACATCACATTGATAAAACTCTTGATACCGACCTTTTTGAGGACGGTCGGCTCGCCATACAGGTTGAATGGCATAACGTTTAAATGGGAGTTGCAAGTCATTTAGATGCATTACTACAAAACGTGCCAAGGGTACGGTAAGATCATATCTCAGGCCTCTTTTAGAGATACTAGGGGTCAACTTGTGAGTATCACGCGTTTCCAATGCTCGAGTATCTGCTTTGGACAAATAATCTCCATTGTTGAGGATTTTAAAAAGAAGCTTATCTCCTTCTTCGCCATATTTTCCCGTAAGGGTAGTAAGGGTTTCCATAGCAGGGGTCTCAATACCGCTGTAACCATATCGCACAAAAATGTCCCGAATCGTATTAAAAATGTATTCGCGTTTTGCAAATTGATGAGGGAGAAAATCCCTTGTCCCTTTTGGAATCGTAGGCTTACTCATGTGTTCTGCGTCAGATGTTTTTTTAAAGAACGGACGTAAATTGATTTAAGAACCGCACGTCATTTTCAAAAAGGAGTCGGATATCGCTGATGTCATATTTTTGCATAGCAGAGCGTTCAATCCCAATCCCAAAGGCAAAACCGGAATAAACATCTGGGTCAATACCACAGTTTGAAAGCACATTGGGATCCACCATTCCACAGCCGAGGACTTCTAACCACCCGGTGCCTTTGGTCAATTTTTTTGCCGTAGCAGTTTCTGTTCCGAGCCATACATCCATTTCTGCACTGGGCTCAGTAAAGGGAAAATAACTGGGGCGCAAGCGGATCTTTGTGTTGGAACCATACATCTCCCGGGCAAAAAACTGCAAGGTTTGTTTCATATCAGCAAATGAAACGCCTATATCAATATATAGGCCTTCGACTTGATGAAACTGGCAATGGGATCTTGCGGAGATGGTTTCATTGCGAAAAACACGACCTGGAGCAATGATTCTTATCGGAGGCTTCTGGGTAGTCATCACACGTGCTTGCACAGAACTGGTATGTGTACGCAGTAGATATTCTTTAGATCCTTTTAAATAAAAAGTATCTTGCATATCCCGGGCAGGATGGTGCTCCGGCGTGTTCATGGCCGTAAAATTGTGCCAATCGTCTTCAATTTCGCGATCTTCAGCAACAGCAAAGCCAATGCGGCTAAAAATATCTATCATGTGTTCCATAACGAGAGTTACGGGGTGCCTAGATCCGAGTTGCAAAGACCCTGGAGGCAGGGTAAGATCCAAATCTTGGCGGATAGATGAGTCTTGACCACCCTCTAAGCTAGATTGGAGTCGTTGATATTGGGATTCGGCCGTTTGTTTAAGGAGATTCAGTCGCTGTCCAAATTCTTTTCTTTGGTCACCAGGGATATTGCGAATCTCTGCAAATAAAGGTTTAATGATATTTTTTGTTCCCAAAAATCTTATCCGCCATTGTTCAAGCTCCTTTGCATCACTTACGTGAGCATTTTTGATTTCCTCCAGGAGAGAATCAATTTTATCAAAAATTAATGCTGCCATACTATTATACAATAAGGTGTCGCAAAGGTATATCTTGTTGACGATTGAAGGATAGAGAAGTTGAGCCTTTTCTACTTGGCCGATATCATGCTTTTCGCAAATAACCTAGTTGGTAGTCACAATACCGTGAAAAAACACTTCAACGACAGCATCGGCATAACCCTCTATCGATTCTTCATCAAAGGGGTCTGTATTATACAAAGAATGAACAAGAAAGGGGTTTGAGAAAAAATTGCTTGCCATACCCAATAAGAGACTTGTATGATATTCTTTGCTGATTTTTTTTATCGTTCCTTTTTTGCGTTCTATATAGAACAACTCTCCGGTGAGATTATAAAGAGGGTAAATTAGATTTTTTATGATCCATTGACTCCTTATCGTTTGTTCATTCATCTCTTGAGCAATGATTTTAGGAAAGGCAGGATATTTTGAGTAAAATTGTACGAGTTGGCGGACGAGGACTTTCAGCATTTGAATACCGTCTAAGTCTTTGTGGACTTTCTTGGAGTGCTCAAATGAGGAGATGAACTCATTTGCGAGACGTTTGATAGAGGCTTTCCAAAGTTCTTCCTTATTTCCAAAGTAATAATGAATCAAAGAGCGGGCTACACCCGCTTGCTTCGTGATCTCGGTAGTTGTTGTACCCGAATAGCCTTTACTGGCAAAAACATTAACCGCGACATCACATAGATGTTCAATATTGATTTCGGCGTCAGCAGGAGGTCTGCCGGGTTTGCGCTTGACACCATCTATTAAATTTTTCTTGATTGTAACCGGAGTAATCGTTGAAGTTCTCATAGTGCATACCTAGATTAAATTGGCATAAATGCCAAATTAATTGCTAATATCATACTTTTGGCAGAAAAAATCAAAACTGAATTGGAGTAATTATATTCGGGATAGTGTAAACTTTTGTGCTATAACTGGATTATAGTGAATTGAAACTTTTACTTTTGCACTGAAATTTAATTTGGCGATAGCGCCAATAAGAACCTGTTTAGGAATTGATTGTTATGATTAAACAGGAGGAGAAATCATTATTTATTCATAAAACAAGATACATGGAGGCTTATATCTATGATACCATTCGGACGGTACGGGGGAAGGGCAACAAAAAAGGAGCGCTCAACACGATCACACCGACCTATTTGTCCACCTTATGTCTCAAGGAGATCCGAAGACGCAATGACTTAGATCCGACTTTAGTTGATGATGTGATATTGGGTTGTGTAACACAGGTGATGGATCAAGGGTCTAATATTGCAAAAACGGCAGCGATAAAATCAGGTTATGGAGATCACTTGTGTGGTGTTACGCTCAATAGATTTTGTGGTTCGGGATTGGAATCTATCAATCAAGCGGCAGCATATGTAAAATCAGGCTTTTCGGAATTGTTATTGGCGGGAGGTGTAGAAAGTATGTCTCGAGTCAAAATGGGTTCTGATGGAGGGGCTCTTTTTTTAGATCCTTCTGTTGCGTTACCGGGACATATTGTTCCGCAAGGTATATCTGCGGATCTAATTGCATCTAAGTGGGGATATACCCGCAACGACTTGGATGCTTTTGCTACAGAATCTCATCGCAGAGCCGTGGTTGCAGAAAGTGAAGGTCGCTTCAATTCACGAATTTCCGTTGTGGATATCAATGGCGTAGTGGTTTTGGAAAGAGATGAAAATATTAGACCTGGGACATCTGTAGAAGGACTCTCAGGTTTACAACCTTCATTTCAGATGATGGGAGAGATGGCAGGATTTGATGCTGTTGCCATTGGCAAATACCCGGAAGTAGAATTTATTAATCATGTGCACCATGCGGGCAATTCGTCGGCCATCGTTGATGGAGCTGCAATAGCTCTGGTAGGAAACAAAATAGCTGGCGAGAAAATGGGCATCAAGCCGAGGGCAAAAATAGTATCTATTGCGATATATGGAACGGATCCTACGATCATGCTTACAGGTATAGGCCCGGCGACATTAAAAGCACTTGGCAAGGTAGGTATGAAGCCAAGTGATATTGATTTATTTGAAATCAACGAAGCCTTTGCAGCAGTAGTTTTACGTGCAATGGAACACATAGGCATTGAGCAAGATATCGTCAATGTCAATGGAGGAGCGATTGCTATGGGACATCCACTGGGAGCTACCGGAGCGATGCTTGTAGGAACAGTATTAGATGAATTAGAGCGAAGAGACTTATCCACAGGATGTATCACCCTTTGTATCGGAGGAGGCATGGGCATCGCAACGATAATCGAACGAGTCTAGCACTTATTTTTTCAAATATAATTTGATCACAAAGACAATTCAATAAAATGATAAAGAATAAGATTCTTTCTTATGATGTAGATAATGATGGTATTGCTTTGATAACCATTAATATGGAAGACCATCCTACCAATTTGTTTAGCGAGGACTTCATGAAAGCATATTTTGACATTACGGCGAAGGCCATAGCAGATGACACGGTCAAAGGAGTCATTGTTGCTTCCGGCAGACGGATGTTTATGGCAGGGGCGGATTTAAAAATGTTAGAGAAGCCCATTGAGGACCCCGAAGTATTTTTTAACCATGCTATGGAATTGCACAAGCGTATGCGTCATATTGAGACGAGTGGCAAGCCATTTGTTGCGGTTATCAATGGACATGCTCTTGGAGGGGGATTGGAGGTATGTCTTGCTTGTCATGGTCGCATAGCGGTCAACAGCAGTCGGATAAAAATCGGATTTCCGGAGATAAAAGTGGGTCTCTTGCCAGGAGGAGGCGGAACGGCCAAGGCTCCATATCTGATGGGATTACAGAATGCAATGACCTATATATTGCAAGGTGTGGAAGCCCGACCCGACAAGGCGAAGAAGGATGGTCTTATAGATGTCCTTGTGGATACACCGGAAGAGCTCATACCGGCTGCTAAGAAATGGATCGCGGAGCACCCTTCACCTGTTCAACCTTGGGACAACCCGAAGCATAAAATACCTGGAGGAGGATTGTTTACTCCATCAGGGGCACAAGTGATGATGGGAGCTACTGGCAATGTACAGAAAATCACGCACGGCAATTACCCTGCGGCTCAGTATATACTGAGTGTAATCCATGATGGGATACAAGTGAGGATAGATAGAGCATTGGAGATTGAGGCACGATATTTTACCAAAGCAATCATGTCAAAGGAAGCGAAGAATATGATCCGTACAGGGTTTATCGCCATCCAAGAAGCACGCAAAGGCAAGGCAAAACCTGCGGGATATGACCCGTATAAAATTCAATCTATCGGCATGATTGGTGCCGGAATGATGGGTGCCGGTATCGCTTATGTATCTGCCAAAGCGGGGATCCAAGTGGTGTTGAAGGATATCAGCATCGAAGGGGCGGAGAGAGGAAAAGACTATTCGCGCAAGCTCGTTCAGAAGCGTATCAGTCGCGAACGGATGACTCAAGAAAAAGCAGATGAATTGCTAGACCGCATTCATACAACGATAGACCCTACTGCGGTCAAAGATGTTGACATGATAATCGAAGCGGTATTTGAGAATCCGGATCTTAAAGCCAAGGTAACACAAGAGACAGAAGCCGTTCTTGGAGAAGATAAAATATTTGGATCTAACACTTCTACAATACCGATCACGTTGCTTGCAAAAGCATCTAAGCGACCGGAGAATTTTATAGGGATACACTTCTTTTCTCCTGTAGATAAGATGCCGCTTGTAGAGATTATTGTTGGAGAAAAAACCAATGATCGGACTATCTCTGGTGCTATAGATTATGTTGTTAAGATCGGGAAGATTCCGATTGTGGTGAATGATAGCCGGGGATTTTTCACATCTCGGACTTTTGGCACGTATTGTGCCGAGGGAGGCCTAATGCTTGAAGAGGGGGTTCCTGCAGCAATGATAGAGAATGTCGCAAAAGCCAAAGGAATGCCGGTGGGGCCACTTGCAGTTACAGATGAAGTTTCGTTGACTTTGGGTATGATGGTGTATGAGAGTGATCCTTCACCGGATAAGGATCCGGACATGACAAGATTTTATGAATTGGAGAAGAAGCTCGTCAAAGAATATGGACGAGAGGGCAAAAAGAACGGCAAGGGGTATTATGATTATCCCAAAGGAGGGAAAAAGAGATTATGGCCAGAGTTGAGCAAGATTTTTAGCTCCGATGTCAATACACTTGATAAAGAGACTGTAGGTAAGCGCTTATTGCACCGGATGGCACTAGAGACATTTAGATGCTATGAAGAAGGTGTACTTCGCACGACTAGAGATGGAGATATTGGCTCTATTTTAGGATTTGGATTTCCGATATATACAGGAGGAGCCTTGTCCTATATTGACTATATTGGAGCAGCCAAATTTGTAGCGGAGTGTAAGGATTTGGAACAGTGCTTTGGTTCAAGATTTGCTCCAAGTGATGCATTGAGGAGATTGGCACAATCGGGACAATCCATCCATGATTTTAAGTTGGGATAATGATTTAAAGGAATGATATCTTGTACGCCCTAAGCTCTGTGGATCTTAGGGCGTACTGTTTTCACAAAACACCAAGAAAGAAACGTATTGAAAAAAATTCTCTTCACAACCCTTGCCTTGATCCTTCTTGGAGCTTTGATAGGTGTATTTGCTTTTATCAATGCGGACAAGTTGATAGATCGATATATCGAAGGTCAATCTGAGGGCATTACTTTTCGCACCGATGTTATGGAAGGGGATGCGATGAGGTTAATCACCATTGGCACTTCTGCTCCATTGCCTAGTGACCGTAATCAGAGTTGCAATGTAGTCATCGCCAATGGTCAACTATTGGTCTTTGACATCGGGAGGGGAACGGCACAGGCCATCGAAAGAATAAGACTACCTCAACCCTTGATAGAGGCTGTATTTATCACTCATTGGCATTCGGATCACTTTGTTGATTTACCCCAATTAATCAATAGGTCGTGGCAGTTGGGTCGCAAGCACCCGTTGCCCGTATTTGGGCCAGAACCTATCGATACAATATTGAGAGGCATAAATGCAATGCTCAGCAAGGAGCAACAGTTCAGACAGGAAGTTCATGGCGTATCAATAATGGACGTAAGTGAAGCCAGCGTCATCACTCAAGAGATACATATCAGTGGGGATCAATCAAAAGTAGTCTATGACAAGGGAGGCGTACGCGTTACCGCCTTTGAAGTAGATCACCATCCTGTGTCTCCGGCCTTGGGATATAGGATAGATTATCAAGGCAAGAGTATCGTAATATCGGGAGATACAAGGAGATCAGAGAATCTTGCAACACATGCAAAAGGAGCAGATATCTTAGTACATGAAGCGATGCAAATGGATTTTATCCGTCGAGCAGCTCAACTGCAAAAAGAAAGTGGTGAAGAGAGAAATGCAATTATGCTAGAAGGCATGGCGGAGTACCACTCCAGTCCGATGGATGCGGCAGAAGTGGCACAGAGGGCCGGGGTTAAAAAGCTCATTTTGTCTCACCTCGCGCCTGTTCCTGAGAATCCAATTAGCAGACGGTTTTTTACCAAGGGAATGGATGAAGTATATTCTGGACCAATCCTTTTGGCGGAAGATGGTGATATATTTATTATTAAACTAAATAAAGCAAAATGACTAGAATCAAAAAGTTATTTAACCTTGACGGAAAAGTCGCCATTGTGACCGGAGCCAGTAAGGGAATCGGAGAGGCCATGGCACGAGGCTTGGCGGAACACGGGGCAAAAGTTGTAATCTCCAGTAGAAAACAAGAGGCGGTAGATGCAGTTGCAGAGGTCTTTGGTAAGGATGGATTGGAGGCAATCGGAGTGGCATGTCATGTCGCTAGTGAAGAGCAATGTCAGCAGTTGATAGACACGACAGTGGAGCAGTATGGACGTATTGATATATTGATAAACAATGCAGGCACCAATCCATACTTTGGAGCCATTCAAGATATGCCCAAAGGGGTCTATCAAAAGACAATGGATATCAACCTCAATGCACCCATGCACTTGAGCAATCTGTGTTATCCACATATGAAGCAGCAAGGAGGAGGAAGCATCATACATATCAGCAGTATCGAGGGACTTCACGCCACAGCCAAATTTGCTGCTTACAACGTAAGCAAAGCAGGTCTAATCATGTTGGCACAAAATCAAGCTGCGGAGTGGGGTGTTGA
Organism: Bacteroidota bacterium; assembly: GCA_024276375.1. Lineage (GTDB taxonomy): Bacteria > Bacteroidota > Bacteroidia > Chitinophagales > Saprospiraceae > JAJRXG01. Next base: position 10,008 of record JAJRXG010000326.1, read on the forward strand.
TAACATAAGAGTTAATGTAATTTGTCCCGGATTGGTCAAAACAAAATTGAGTCAGATGTTGTGGCAAGATGAACGCAATCTTCAAGCCTTTCAGAAGAACATCCCATTGGGGCGTATGGCACAACCAGATGAGATGGCTGGTCTGGCAGTATTTTTAGCAAGTGAAGCTTCAAGCTATATGACGGGTGCAGTACTGGTCAATGATGGCGGTATCCTTCACGCACCCATTATGTCTTAAAGTATTAAGAATTATGTTGTCACCCACCTTTTTCTCATTAGAAATCAAAAATCACGTAGCCTATCTTAACTTTGATAGGCCTGAGAAATCCAATGCTTTGCATCAAGAAGCATGGGATGAGATGAAAACAGTATTTGAATACTTAGATCAAGATCCGGAAGTACGATGTGTTGTTCTAGGAGGAGCGGGAAAGCACTTCTGTGCAGGTATAGACCTTACGCTGTTGATGGATATTAACAAGTTCAACAATATAAAGTGTGAGGGCAGGAAAAGAGAAGCGGTAAGAAAGTTTATTTATGAATTGCAGGACACGATTACGGCCATTGAGCGGTGTCGCAAACCCGTGATAGCTGCCGTTCATAGTGCGTGTATTGGCGGAGGCGTGGATATCATAGCTGCCTGCGACATGAGATACTGTACAGAAAATGCGTACTTCTGCATCAAGGAGATCGACTTGGGACTTGTTGCGGATATAGGAACAATGCAGCGGTTACCCAAAATCATCAATCCGGGTATCATGGCGGAGATGGCTTATACGGGTAGGAATGTGGAAGGGAGAGAAGCAAAAGAAATCCAATTGGTCAACCAAGTTTACACAGATAGAGAGACTATGTACGACGCCGTCACAAAGGTGGCCGAAATGATCGCTAGCAAATCTCCCATTGTCGTGCGTGGAACCAAGGAGATATTGCAATATACGAGAGACCATAGTGTCGAAGAGTCCCTGCGATATATGGGAACGTACAATGCAGCCTTTCTGTTTTCGGAAGACATCCAAGAGGCTTTTAGAGCCCAGATGACAAAGGAGACACCACAGTTTAAAGATTAAATCAAGAATCTAAACGAGCTACTTTGAGCAGATTAAG
>JAJRXG010000327.1 GCA_024276375.1 Bacteroidota bacterium
AACCATAATCGTATCAATGTATTCATTGCCTGTTATGGTATCGTTATCTGCTTCGTTGGAGTTATTGATGAGCGTACGAATGGTATTGAGTGAGTCCACCAATTCTCGATCTGTAACAAAGATACTATCCAGAGCCATAAGATCGGTTGTACCAAAAGTATCGACTTCGTTAAAAAGGGACAGATTGGCGACGGTGGAATCTCTGATATCCAATAGTAATCTTAAAGGGACTTCAAGCATTTCTCCGGTATTGGTTAAGCCGAGAAACACATTGGAATTGGTTCCGCCGGAAGATATATAATGTTGATCCCTTGTTCCGGAAAGGGGGTCAAATTGCAGGGGCGTCATGCCATATCCGAGCAATTTGAGCATCAACGCATCACTCAATGTATTGGTAGTTTGATTGAGTGTTCGACCCATGACGAGACCTGTGGTAATAATAAACAGAGTATCGTTTTTCTGAATCTCATACATTCTATCAGCACCGAGTTCTAATTTGTCATCGCCGATTTTCACCTGCGCTTTTGCCATGTGTGACAGCATCATGCACAGACTGGTGATTAGGACCAGTTTTAAAGCTTTCATTAGAGGGTATTTAAGTTAAGCAATCAATGAGACATAATTGTCCCTATGAAGATTCTATTGATTCTCAACTCAGATAGGTAGGTCAACGACAAATTGCCCAAATATCACGGTGCAAGTATGCCATATATAATGCAAGTATAGGGAGAATAGCAGTGATATTATAAAAATAACTATATGTTTTTTAACATTTCGAATATTTCAAACGAAACGAAAACCTTTAGGGATAACCATCAAGAATATGGATCGAAAAGGTTCAAAAAAAAATAGATAGATTGATGGGGGAAAAAAAGATCAGGGCAATTCGAACCGGACTTTGAGTAGGAATTTCTATAAAAAAGGTTCATAGATTCCACTATTCTTTCTCAAGATTGGTTTATTAAGTCCCGTGCTTATCACCCTGATCTAAGCCAAAAGTAAACAATTGTCCTTACATTATCAACTTATATAAACAAAACGCATTTATTTGTTCATATATGTATTCTCTTGGCAATGAGTGATCTATATTGAGCTCTTTATATCAAATAGATATAATTGATGATGTTCGATGATGCTGATAAGCTTCTTGGAGTAATTTTGGTCTGTGGCATATCCTGCATCTTGGAGTCCTTTGGCCCAGCCCTTATAATCTGTTTTTTCCAACTGAAAGAGTGAGCTGTAAGCGGCGCCATATTTTAGAAAATTGGAATGATCTACATAAGAATGCAGGATACCTTCATAGGATCTAAAGCAAGATTCAATGAGTTCACCATCGGCATCTCTGTCATCATCAAACTGGAGATACATATTGCCCCGCCAAGTATCTTTGCATTTGATACCGAAGTGGTTTTTGGATTGCAATGCAAACAAGGATTGTCCGCTTTGGGATTCTAAGATGGCTTGCGCCAGTTTTATACTTGCGGGTACTCCGGTGCGCTGCATTTCGACGATGGCCAGATCTTTATACTGGTCGATGTATGACTGCCGGATTTCGTATTCGCTGACCTCTGTAAGGTCAGTAGATGAGCCGAAAGATGTTAAAAGGAGAAAAGAAAATATGAGGATGTTCATAATCAGGGGGTTTAGTTCATCTTATAGATTCAGAAATCATGCCAAGAAGGATAATTGATCAAAAATCTTTGCACGCGACTATATCTTATAGCCACAAGCAACTTACATTTGCATGCTATGCCAGACAATGGATTGCAGCGGGTGGTAGCAAGGTTTCAAGGAAGGTCTAAGGGGCCGTTACTTTTTGTAATTGGAGGTATTCATGGCAATGAGAAAGCGGGTATTCGAGCCATGAAGTATTTGAACAAAATGCTAGATGTTGAGCCTATCACCAATCCAGGTTTTGTATTTCGAGGATCTTTTATTGGTCTCTTGGGTAATATTCCTGCTTACAAAGGAGGAGTCCGGTATAAAGAGAAGGATCTCAACCGAATCTGGACAAAAGAAGATGTCGCCATAGCCATGGATGAGGATCATCCCTTGCATACGATAGAGCATTCGGAGATGCGATCCTTGCTTTTGTCAATCAAGAGAGAAATAGTAAGATATCAGCCCACGGAAGCAGTGATTTTAGATCTACATTCTACATCATCAGGAGGAGGTATATTTACGATACCTGCCAATGATCAAAAGAGTATTACCCTTGCAAGAGCCCTCAATGCTCCTGTGATTACAGATATGTTGTCAGGACTAAGGGGTACTACATTGCATTATTTTTCAGATACCCAAATAAACAATGTCTCATTTACGGCTATCACCTTTGAGGCCGGTCAACATCATGATCCCTTGTCGATCAATCGATGTATCGCAGCGGTTATTAGCTGTATGAAAGCTTTGGGATGTGTTGCGGAGGAAGATGTAGAGAATATCCATGACAATATTCTTATCAGATATTCCAAAAATTTACCTTCTCAAAGTAGGCTATTGTACAAACATGATATTGTTGAAGGGGATGGGTTTGTCATGCGACCCGGGTACAAAAATTTTCAATCCATAACAGAGGGCGAGCATTTGGCCGATGACCACAATGGCACCATCTATGCAAGATGTTCCGGCTTGATCTTGATGCCGTTGTATCAGAGTCAAGGATCTGAAGGGTTTTACATTGTAGAAGTAGAAGTAGATTGAATATGGCAGGGATTGTAGTACGGGGTTTAGCAGCTTGGCGGTTAACACTTCTATTAGTATCTTGCTTGCGATGATATTTCCGATTGGCGACACAAACATAGTCGGTGGCTCGAAGCCCTACTTCAGCTATACTTTTATTCTGCTCAATATACTTGTATTTCTCATTCAGATCTCCATTCCGGGCAATCTCGTATGTGATTGGGCTGCCATACCCGAAAGGATCATACAAGGACAAGGTCTCTATACTATGATTACGAGTATGTTTATGCATGCGAGTTGGATGCACTTGATCGGCAATATGATCTTTTTATGGATTTTTGCGGACAACATCGAAGCTGTGATCGGCAACTATCGTTTTGTTGTATTTTATTTTTTAGGTGGGCTGGTTGCTTCCGGATTACATATTGGCGTTGAGACCATATTTATGGGCAACGACCCCTTCGATTGTTGCAAACCATGTATATATGGATTGGGATGTAGTACGGAGATGAAAGCTTGTGCCGGTTTTGTTCCATCTCTTGGAGCAAGTGGAGCCATCGCTGCGGTTTTGGGTTCTTACATTATGTGGTTTCCCAAATCTCGTATTAAGATGTTTGCTCTATTTTTTACTTTTTACATCCCTGCGGGATTGTTTCTTGGCTTTTGGTTTTTAGAACAGTTGTTCTCCGGTGTTGGTGCGCTTGGGATTTTAGGTCAGAAAGGCGGTGTTGCTTGGTGGGCACATATTGGTGGGTTTGTATTTGGTCTGCTGTATGGGTGGAAACATAGAGATGCGGTACGACGCAGCATCGTCGAGTATTAATTTTCGGCTTTGAGGATACAATAATTTTTATAGTGGACTAGGATAATCTTCTCCCATCCTTTTTTGAGAGATAGTACGTTTTTGGCCGGTATATTGCCGATAAAATCACAGAAGTAAGTGACCTTGGTCTGATTCTGACTTTCGTCAAACATGAATTTCTCCAATGTGATCACAGGGCCTCCAAAATCACGCGATAAATGTCCTTGAATCAATAGCCAATTGGTATAATCTACACCTATGACAGTGCCCCAGACCAAGCCGCCACCTTCTCCATAATCTTCATAGGCATATCCTCCGATAAATGTATCAACGGCAAATCTCTTAGTCCTAGGGGAAGTATGAAAGTCAGTAGACCACCAACTGTTGATTTGATTAAAATAAAACTCCCAAGCATGTGCCTTATCATGGTCCACTACAACACTGACTTCAAACGAATTCATAAACTCAATTTATTGACGACTTTTGGAATTTGTACAAGTATTATAATAATTGCCATTAGTTTCTACACTGATGATCAATACCGAGCACATAATTATCCATCATGTTGACCTCAACTGCGGTTTCACTGCCCTCAAACCCCGTGATCATTTCATTTTTTAAATTCAGTTTGCAATATTGGGTCAACGGATCCGAAATCGTTTTAAAACTCCAATGCCATCTTTCCTCTTCATATCCCGTTCTACCATTGGACTTGTCCGTATATGGTTGGCAAAAACCATAGGATGATGCGTTTTCTTGCATCCAACGGTATAGTGCGCCCCCTTGGCCGGATTTGAAGTAATCGTTGTTGAAGCTATTGATATCAATATCTGTTCCCCAATGATGCCTCGAAGTTCCGGGCATCGAACTATATAGAAGGATTTTTTTAGCACGCAGGACGGGATCTGAGATATCCGAGGCTTTCATTCCTCCTTCTAGGGTTGTTTCCCCTTTCCATTTACGCTCCCAGATACCTTTTTGGTAGTCAAAATTTCGCGTAGCACTTCGAATGATCATTTTGTGTCCCTGTGCAGCAGCGGCATCCGACATTTGGCGAAAAGCGGCATACGCATCCTTTCTCAGATATAGTCCCGATCGATCTGCATCACTTGTATCTATAAGTACGAAGTCGGTATGCGTCGCAGGATCAAAGCGTCCCATGACATAATCAATCGTAATCCACTCTTCATTGAGCTCCGGACGATTGGGAGGAGGATCCGTCAGGGATTCTCTCGACTGCTGCTTAGGTTGGCAAGAGCACATACAGATCAACATCATCGCGATTGTACTAGTAATACTCGGCATCTTGACCATTGGATTTATCATACTCAAAAGGATCTGCACTTGCACCATATCCAAAGCTATTATTTTTCTTGATAATCGGAGGCAATTCTTTGGGCAGGCTTTCTTCCCATCCTCCATCCACTCCGGAAGCAATGGCTTCATACACGCTATACGGAATGATGTGAAGGAGACCCGCATCGGGGTCAACTACATCTACGATCTGCTTGGTGTTGATCAGATATTGATATAAAAAATGTATTTCTTCGGGCACCGGGATATCCTTCACTTGCAGGACGCTATCACCCTCGCGTTCCAATGCGGGGTAAGCATACACGGTAATACCGTGACCAAAGAGCTCGCCAAAGGCTGTCAACAAGCGGCCTTCCTTATTTTGTTCGTATTTTAGTCTCATTATTTCAGCCAATTCATAAACACCAATGACGATGCCCAATCTGCCGATTTTGTGATCGGACAGATAGCTAATCAAGCATTGATAATTGCTACAATCGGAGATTATCACCGTAAGGCCAAGGGCACATAACATCTCTGTGCGATCCAGATAATCTTTGATTTCCAAATCACCAAATCTCGTAAGGTTGTCTAAAGTTATCTCTGCGACGAGGCGGCATTTGTTGGGATCTGACCCGGGTTTTTCTTTAAACTGTTTAAAGGACTTGTTGAATGCATCTTGAGTTACCAATGTCGGAGGTCTAAAGTGTCCCCGTACCACCATAAGATCCTTGCGATACAAAAACTCAGAGGCATGAATACTGACTTTATTGGCATCAAATATTGCGACTTCCGTCAAATGATACTGCACTTGATACAAGCATAACAATCGATTGTCATATCGTTCAAAAGCCACTCCTGAAGTTCGGATCATATCAATCTTGACACGACTTTTGAGACCATCGAGTAAGGACTGGACAAAAATCTCGGGATCATCGCGATAGTAAAAACATGCATAGATCAGATTTACACCAAGAATCCCGATGGCCTCCTGTTGCTGTCGATTGTTCTTATCCAACATTTTGACATGCATGACAATATCGCTGGTGGGCACACCCTCTTCGTGCTGAAATCGCATACCCATCCATCCATTTCCCTTGATGGTTCGAGCATAATTTATGGCTGAGATCGTATCGGCAAAAACAAAGTATTGAGCGTCTTCTCGACGTTCGGTTAGCCTTTCTTGTATCAACTTATATTCGTGATCCAGCATTTTATACAAGCGGCTTTCGCATACGTATCGGTTGCTATCTTCTGCACCATAAATCTCATCAGAATAGGTCTTGTCATATGCTGACATAGTCTTGGCGACAGTACCTGCTGCGGCTCCGACTTGGAAGAAATTGCGGGCAACTTCTTGTCCCGCTCCGATCTCAGCGAAGGTGCCATAAATACGGTCATTGAGATTGATCTCCAATGCCTTCTGCTCTGTCTTTATGATATGTCTCAAACTCATAGAGTGCTCGTTAACTGTATTTTCTTATAAAATTCCAAAAGAACGATGTGCTGTCTTGATCTGTCCATCCGTATCAAGAGCATCCATGATAAACAACCTCATTTGATTGAGCGCCATCACAGCAGCATAGTTGATATTCAAGTCTCTGTTTTCAAGAAGTTTCCATTTTTTCGCTATGATGCGTTGCTCATTGCCTACAGCTATCCATACCGTTCCCACTGGCTTATCTTCACTTCCACCACCGGGTCCTGCAACTCCGGATATCGCCACAGCCACATCAACGGACAATATTGAAAGCGCGCCTTGTACCATCTCAAGTACGATTGCCTCACTCACTGCTCCATGTTTTTCTAATGTACTAGGGTGAACCCCTAGAATCTCCATTTTTATCGCATTGGAATACGATACGATGGCTCCTTCAAAGTATTGAGAGGCTCCGGGCACCCGTATGATTAAATGTGCAACGCGGCCTCCGGTACAACTTTCTGCCGTGCCTATTTTTAGTTGATGCTCAAGGCACAATCTGCCCAATACTTCCGGAAGCTCTACATCGCTCAGAGCATACACCCACCGCCCAAGTTTGCCTACGATCTCTTGCATATGCTTGCCTAAGAGCTCTTCCAATCGCTTGCGATCTTTTCCCTTGGCAGAAAGCCTTATTTTGACACTTGCCAACCCCGGTAGGTAAGCGACACTTATTGCGGAAGGAAAGTTAGCGACAATGTCCGATATCTCTTGACTGATAAATGTCTCCCCTGCTCCTACTGTTCTGATGATCTTATGGATGATATGCACCTCCGGATTTCTCTCTGATATCATCGCCAGAGCTACATCCTCCATGATGACTTTCATCTCATGAGGTACGCCAGGCAAGGACAGTACGTACTTCCCATTGATCTCAAACCACATGCCGGGCGCTGTACCGGATCTGTTTTTCAACAATTGAGCATTGGATGGCATCATACACTGTTGTCTATGGGCATCTTGTGCATGCTTGCCAATGGTGTTTAGATATGCTTCTATCCGATCGTAAGTCTCTTGACTAAAGGTCATATTCACTTGCATGAACTCCGCCAATGCCTCTTTTGTAATATCGTCATTGGTCGGCCCAAGGCCTCCTGTAGTTATGATGAGATCGGCCTTTGAAATCACTCGATCCAATGTATCGACAATGTCTCTGTGTACATCGCCTATGGCGACACGTTCTATGAGGTGTACACCGATATCACTTAACTTGATACCCAGCCATGCAGAATTGGTATCAACCGTTTGTCCATACAACAACTCATCTCCAATTGTGATGATCACTGCCTTCATCTCACTCGCTTATCGAATTATCAAAGGAAATCTCTCCCACCTCAAAGGTACGTAGTCCATCTTGAGTATCTACTAGCAGACGGCCTGAAGCATCTATGGAGCGAATCGCTCCTCTAAAAGAACGGTTGTCATACATAAAATCGGTCTCTATTCCCTTCTTATAAAGTAGATCAATATACGTCTGAACAAGGCGTTCAGGATCACTACGAATCTCGTCATACAAGGCGTGAAGATGTTGTAGCAAAACCCCTTTTACTTCATCAATGGAAAGCATTTGATCGGCACACATACTCAATGAGACCGGTTGAGATGGACAGTGAGGCCATTGTTGCTGCAATACATTGAGTCCAATACCTACAATAGCATATTGGATCGTACTACCTTGAAGGCCTAACCGGATCAGTATTCCTGATACTTTGTTGTCCTTGATATAAACATCATTGGGCCACTTGACTTTCACCTCGGTATCCTCTGCATAATGTTTGACCGTCCGGACGATGGCCATAGAAGTCATCACATTGAGCCAAAATTGTCTGCGTATTGGAAGCCATGCGGGTTTCAGAATGAGAGAGAGTGTGATGTTCTGCCCGGGATTGCTGTACCAGATTCGGTCTTTTTGACCCTGTCCATTGGTCTGATGACGGGTATCGATCACCGTACCTTCGGCTACATCCTGCTGTGTGTCCAAAAGTTGGGCTGCGTAAGCATTGGTCGAATCCAGGACATCAAAGGTATAGGTCGGTAAGCCAAATTTCATTTGCTTACAAAATTAAACTACTTGTCCATACATTTCCTCACGCAATTGCCGTATCTCCTCAGATCGGATATATTCATCAAATACCATTAAGCGATCAATAACACCTCCCGGGGTCAGTTCGATGATGCGGTTACAGGCAGTATCCAGCAATTGATGGTCATGAGAAGTGACGATAAGATTGCCAGGAAACTCCTTTAGGGCATTGTTGAGTGCTGTGATGGATTCGAGATCGAGATGGTTAGTGGGTTCATCAAGCAATAGAAAATTGGGATTCTTAAGCATGATTTTGGAAAGCATACACCGGACTTTTTCCCCTCCCGAAAGTACACTTGATTTTTTAAATACCTCTTCACCTGAGAAGAGCATACGCCCAAGAAACCCTCTGATAAATTGCTCGTCTTTGTTTTCGGAATATTGTCGCAACCAGTCCATCAATTCCAAATCCTGATCGGCGGTAAAATACGCTGCATTTTCATTGGGCAGATAATCATAGGTGATCGTCTGACCCCACTCTATGGTACCGGAGTCCGGAGCAATTTTGCCGGCCAAAACATCATATACCGCACTTGTCACGGAGGAATCTCTAGACAGCAAGGCGATTTTTTCTCCCTTGTTCATGATAAAACTCAGATCAGCAAACAAAATGTTTCCATATTCATCGGTCTTGCTGAGATGATTGACTCTTAGGATTTGATCTCCCGGCTTGCGTTCAGGATTAAAATGGATAAAAGGATACTTGCGCGTTGATGGCTTGATCTCTTCAATGTTTAGTTTTTCGAGGGCTTTCTTACGACTTGTAGCCTGCTTAGATTTTGATGCATTGGCGGAGAATCGCTGGATGAACTCCATCATCTCTTTACGCTTTTGCTCTGTTTTTTTGTTCTTATTGGCCAACTGTTGCGCCATTAGCTGACTTGACTCATACCAGAAGGTATAGTTGCCCGTGTATATTCTAATTTTGTTAAAATCAATATCTACCATATGCGTGCACACCATATCCAGAAAGTAGCGATCATGCGAAACAACAATAACGAGGTTCTTAAAGTCCGCAAGAAAATCCGATAGCCATGTTGCTGTTTCGGCATCTAAATCATTGGTGGGTTCGTCGAGCAATAGGATATCAGGATCACCAAACAGCGCCTGAGCCAAGAGTACTTTTACTTTTTGAGCATTGCTCAATTCCTTCATCAACTTATAGTGCAGATCTTCAGAAATACCCATGTTGCTCAGTAGTTCGGCAGCGCTACTCTCTGCTTCCCAGCCACCCATCTCACCGTATTGATTTTCAAGTTCAGCAGCCCGCAGTCCATCCGCTTCGGTAGCATCGGGATTCATGTATATGACATTTTTCTCTTGAGCGATCTTGTACATCAACTCATGACCCATCATCACCGTATCCAATACCTGAGTCTCTTCATACTTAAAATGATCTTGCTTGAGGATGGCCATGCGTTTGCCCGGTTCGATACTGACCTTTCCCATATTGGGTTCAATCTCTCCAGACAAAATCTTAATAAAAGTCGATTTTCCCGCTCCATTGGCACCAATCACGCCATAGCAATTGCCCTGATTAAATTTGAGGTTCACCTCATCAAATAAGACTCTTTTGCCATATTGAAGACCTATATCTGTAGTTGTAATCATGTATTAACTGTTAGCTTGCCCAAAAAAGCCGCAAAGCTATACATTCGTAGCATTACTATCCAGTCCAAAATGAAGGAATGCTTAGAAAAATGAGAAAAGTTGTTGACATCTTGGTGACCCTTGTCTTCCTATTCTTTGCTTACGTGCAATGGAATGATCCCGATCCTCTTATTTGGATACTGGTCTATCTTTCCGTAGCGCTCATTCCGATGAGTCATTTGTTGGGATCTGCTTCCGCCAAATATCAATACTTGCTTATGATGATCTTGTCCATAGCATTTGTGACCTACATTCCTTCCATCACCGAATGGATGAGTGACGAAATGCCATCAATAACTTCAGAAATGAAAGCCGGCAACCTGTATATCGAACTCGTAAGAGAGGCCTTGGGATTGTTGTTGTCAATTTTTGTCACAGGATACTATATATATCGAAATAAAGTGTAAAAATGCTGGGACTCAATTATCAATCTTTCAAAATGAACCACTTGCAAAGGGTTTATTTATCAAAGAACATTTGATCCCAATTATCTTTGAATTTCATCTTGACAAGTATCGGATTTTCATTGTCAGGATCTTTCTCTATCATGTATAGAAGATTTCTCAAAGGTGTCTCATGCAATGGATTGGCAGCTATGACCTTTTTTAGTTCTATCTGATCTATATGCTGTCTGAAAATATAACTGTAAATATAATCTTGTCCACTATACCAAAATCTCATACGCTTGAAGAAAAAATATTTGTAATCCTCAATGTTGTTTACTATAATTGATGTAGCAGAAAAGGTCTTGGTGTTGTATAAAATAGTCTTCTCATTGACCGTAATTATCAAGACCACAGAGCCCATATCGGCTAAGTGACCATAAGACATCATCATAGGGTTATCTAGACTTCTTGCAAATTTTTGGTTTGTCATAATTTTATTATGCAACTCATCTTGATTTTGTATAGTGGTTATAGAAGTCTTACCTTGACCTATGACAGCTGTAGCTGTACAATTTAAATCAGCAATGGCATAAATCGTATCACTAAAGGAAGCGTTGAGTAATATTTGATTGTTGACATTTATAAATGGTCTAAATCCAGGTATCATATCATAATAATCCGGAGCGAAGATATACTCCTTTAATATTTCCAGACTGGCCTTATCACGTATTTTCAAAAATCCATCAGTGAAATCTCTCTGAAGACAGTACAAATAATCCTCAGTAGCATACATCGAAGTAATCTGAGGTGATATTTTTTTCTCAAATATAAATCGACGATTTTCTACCGAATAGTACAAGATCTTGGTCAGAGATTTGTCATATATTATGATATTGTCATCATACTCATCATACACGTAAGCCGTGATTTCTGAATACTCCAAGGGGCCCCGACCTGACGGAGATATTTTAAATAAGAAATTACCATATAAGTCATGCAGATAGATCACATTAGACTGAATGGTCTTGATCATAATATGCTTGTCATCAACATATCCTGCTTGAATATGGGCAAAAAATGCACTATTATCTTCCGGCAATTCGATATATTCAACATGGTCGATTAGATCAAATGCACTAACACTGATACTTGATAAAGTTGGATTAATAATATGAATAGATAAATCGTCTCTTTCGGTACAAGATATCGCATGCAGCACCATACAGATACTAAGCGATAACGGCAAAAAAATCTTGTTAGTAGATCTGAACCTACTAACAAGATATCGTCTATTCCTCAGCATAATCTGGACACCAGTAAGGATCAGAACCACAAGTACAAACTGCATTACTATTAGCACCTACATTAACACAAACTACACCCCACCCACCATACGAAGTACATAAATAGTAATCCCATTTACAGGCACTTCCTATTTGAGATAATAGGAAAAAGAAACCAAACAAAACTAGGATTTTGACTTTCTTCATAACAAGAAAATTAATAGTATAAAAAAAAACAACCGGTTGAAATATCAATCGCAATATATATATACATATATCCAAATAAAAACGATAATTTTTTATGATATGTCGCCATATTTGTCTTATTGTATGGTTTTATTGGGTTTGCGGAGATCGGGTTGGTATTTGAAGAATTCAATAATCTCCTTTGCACGCTATTTGGATGTTGTCTAATATCACGATCTCCTCTTGTCTAAGAAACGATTGTTGTAACTCTCGTTCATGATAGGTGGAGTTCTTACAATGGCTATGTGCATATGACATGCAACATGCAATGCCCATATATTGCGTGAATTGAAAAGTATTGAAGAAAATCAACAGTTACTCTGGGTCAAGTCGATAGCACCATTGTACGATCAAGTAAAATTAAACATCAATCACACTCCTAAAGAAAGAAGGCATTTATGACCGGGGAGGAAGAGGCCAACAGATCGGCGATACCATTATTTCAACACCTTCAAAATCACGCAAACGAGATGCTGTATATCAGAAAAGAGGAAATCTAATTTTATCATGGGATTGAACTATCTCCATGTTGTAGAATGTCCACGGATCAACGCTTCGTCCGAGCATGATGCTTATCCAATATCTCCAACGTCCGATCAATTGGCAATGCCTTCATCACTCTTCCCTTCTGCCCTTGCATATCCCGAGCCATAAACAGCGAATTGTAAATGGCTTCTTCCGTTGCCTCGACGACGGCCAAAAACAAGGGAGACATATGATCATTGGTGACATAGATCGATGGCTGTTCGATATACGCTGTATTGTACGTTTGCCTCAATGCAGGGTGTGTACTAAAAGCTATACTGTAATCCCCACTACCATTGGAAGAGAAAGCGCCAACCCTAGCAAAAGCCAAAAAAGATCGCTTCGCTAAGCGTTTAAGATTGCGCGCTGAGAGTGGAGCGTCGGTGGCAATAATCATCATACACGATCCATCGACTACATAGGGGACATCATCGGCCATATAGTGATTGTTGAGCGCTTCTCCTACCGGAGCACCATTGATAGTGAGTATCCCACCGAAGTTGGTCTGCACAAGTACACCCACTGTATAGCCCCCCTTCTCTTTAGGCAATACACGCGATGCAGTACCTATGCCTCCCTTGAATCCCAGACACCGCGTACCGGTACCTGCTCCAACGTTGCCTTCTTCAACATCGCCTGACTTCGCCCCAGCAATCGCATCCAATACATGCTGTGTCTGTACATGTCGCCCTCGGATATCATTGAGCCAACCATCGTTGGTCTCGCCAACGACAGGATTGACAGATCTGATGTTTTTGTTTTCCGGGATTGACAAGGTATAATCCACAAGGGCATTGGCCACCAAGAATGCGTTGAGCGTATTGGTCAGTGCAATGGGTGTCTCAATACTGCCCAATTCTTCGATCTGTGTAAATCCTATCGCCTTGCCAAATCCGTTGCCTACAAATACCGCTGCAGGCACCTTCTGCTGAAAGACATTGCCTTGGTGTGGCAAGACCACCGTCACTCCCGTCCTTATTGAATCCCCTTCGATCAGGGTCACATGTCCTACGGCTACCCCATCGACATCTGTAATCGCATTATGACTACCCGGAGTCAATATACCAGGAGTGATGCCAAACGATCTTGCCCTGCCGCTCTCTTGGGATATAGCAACGCACGACAGATTCAACAATAAGATAAGTACAATCAGATATTTTGACATAGAATAAGGGTCTTTGTTCTATCAATTGTTCAACTCCTCTTCCTCTTCATTATCTGCTAAGTCAAATGTCATAGAATCATCCCCAATTATTTTGGAAATGTTGATAGTGGGCAACAGGAAATCTTTAAGCCACTTTGGTTTTTTAGCATGAATTATACCTCTGGCAGTTCCAACAGTAGGCATAACAAAGTGTGTCAATAAATCACTTTCTAATGTTAAGCAATTATTATTTGTTTGAGATTCCCAATACTCTTTTGTAAGTTCAAAATGACATCCGCATACTAATAACAAAAGAGGACGTTCTTCTTGTTCGAAAACAAAACTTGTAAATACCCCAATTCGATGCTTCTTATAATTTGACTGAATATCAACCCCAAATTCAATACCTATATTATCATTTTCAAGCTTATAGTTTTCTTTAAAAATTGCGTACTCTTCCGTAGTTATAGATGCTAATCTAAAAGGAATCGCGGATTCAGATCCAACACTCATGATGCTATCTTTAAATTCTTTGAATTGGCTTCTGATCTACTTGCCTCTCCACGAATTATGTGACCAGAATACAGTTTGTATTTAGGAGAAGTATAACTTCCCAATAATAAATCACTTCTCATTGGAATCGGTGTTCTTTTAGCCACTTTGTTATGAACAGATATCATTTTAATCCCTAGTGCTCTCTCAATTTTACGGATCGTTTGCAAGGTAAGGTTTGCCTACCTTTCATAATACGCGTCAAAGCTTGAGGCTTAACATCCAATTTCTCTGCTAGTTCTCTTTGGGTCATACCAGTCGCTTTGAAATCTGGGATGGCCATATGCCTCATTCCTTTGAAGAGGCTCAAATAATGAGTCAAGATCATCCTATTCTTTTGATCTACTGTTTTTAGCCAAATCCAAAATTTCCTGAAGAATCTCATTAGCTTCTTTTTGTGTCTTTACTAGAGCATCCAGTTTGGATACCTTGAAATATTTCAGCTCCTTATCATTTTGGACGAAATGATTCAACATCTGTTAACCTTTCTGCCATTACATCCAAAATTATGGTCATCCTATGACGACCACTTGATGCTGTACAATGCACCATCAATGATGGTCACCAATTTCAAATCTTCTTCAATAATAAACATATATGCTTATTAGTCGGTGCTTGTAGAATGGCTTTTTCCCATTTTGGGTAAATATTCTTTTCGTCCTTACTTCCCTTTCAACTTGCGTTCTAAGAAGTCAAACGAAGCAGCAAAAGCCTTGACCCAATTAGAATGCAATAGAAAACCATGCACTTCATCCGGAAATATCAATTGTTCAAAGTCCACATCATTTTTTCTTAGCGCTTCCACCAGATCCACGGTCTCGCTAAACGGCACATTGCGATCATCATCTCCATGGATCAATAGTACCGGAGATCTCCAATTCTCGACATAGGCGATCGGCGAAGATTCATAAGCCAATTTTGCTACGTCTGGGTTTTTCAATGGATCATATGTACTGACAAAATTGTTCAAGACAATGTTCCAATCGTGTACACCATGAATATCCACACCTGCTGCAAAGAGTTCTGATGCTTTGGCCAATCCCATTGCCGTGAGGTAACCTCCATACGATCCACCCCACAAACCGATCCGTTCTCCATCTACATCCTCTCTACTCTTGAGATACAACCCGGCACCCAATACATCCTGAAATTCGCTCGCTCCGCGTGCTCCAAAGTTCAACGCCTCTCTAAACTCCATGCCATAACCGATACCACTTCTATAATTGATAGACATAACGATGTACCCATTGTCGGCCAGATATTGGTTAAAGGCATAAGCATTGTGATAATATCCACTGTGGTGAAATCCCAAAAACATCTGTCGCCGCGAACCTCCATGCATATGAATCACTGCGGGATACTTCTTGTCTGCGGACATATCCTTGGGCAAAAAGAGTTGTCCATGAATCTGCATACCATGGGGCGCTGTAAAAATCACCTGTTGTGGAACGACTAAATGCTCCAATGGAAATGCTTCATTGCCTTGGTTTGTTGGGATCTGTTTTAAAGTGCCACCTTCGATGACAGCCGGATGTGCCGGTTCTGTAGCTCCCGATGCCAACAAATATATTTTCTCGAGGGAAGAGTTGTAAAATGGAGACCATTGGATACCGGATCCATGCGACACTTGATGTGCTATCCCTTCAGATGGATGTACTGTCCAGATATGATGTCGATCTATATCCCCTTGATTAGAAGAATATGTGATCATTCTTTTGTCAGGTGATATGCTGACATATTTTACTTCTCCTGCTCCCGGTGTCAATAATTTTGGTTGCGAACTTGGGTGAGCATGAACTGCATACAAATGCGTCCACCCCTCTTTCTCCCAAGGAAAGACAAGTACATCTTGTTCTGTCCAAAATAATTGATTAGTCGCAGAAACAAATCTAAAGGCACTCCCACTACCTTCATCTGCCTGCCATATCTGCTGAGCATTGCTTCCATCCCAGTCGGATACACGAATACTCCATGGCAAAGCACTGCGCTGCGCCATAAACGGCAAAACCCTTGTTTCGCTTGGAATCCTAATAAATGCCACTCTCCTGCTATCAGTTGACCATACTGGCGAGTTGTCATTGTCCACGCTTGGGTCAATATACCGGATCGATTGATCCGACAACTGATATACGCCTATAAATGCATGGTCTGATCTTCGACTCACAAAGGCCAACTTGCTATCATCCGGAGACCAAGTCAGTGCACCTACATTGCCGCGTGGGGCAAAGAGTAATTTGGGTTCTTCGCTCTTGATGGTATTGACGATCCACACTTGTCCTTTGTCAATAAATACCAACAAGTCTCCTTTATGAGAAAGTACCGGAGATGAACCACTACCGACTAGGGAAAGTGTATCCACATGCAGATCGAGTTTCCAGATTTCTCTTTTAGTTTTCTGTGGAAGACTCAATGGATTGGGTATTTCTCCCTTTCTGTTGGGTGCACCACCGCGAACGAAGAAGAGCGCATGCCCACTTGGGTGGAGCACTATATGGCTTATACCTTGTCCATCATCTTTCTCATATGAAGTCACCTTACGAGCGTCTTTTGCTCCCTCAGAGACATATATATTTCTAACACCTTTTTTGTTTTGCACCCACGCTGCCACATCATTTGCGGAAGCGACGGCCAACTCAGATGGATGTGCCGAGCTCATGACACTTTCTAACGAGAAATTATTCTGACCGATAAGAGAAAAGGACATTGCGAGGAGCCAAAAAACCACAGCTCCTATCTGTTTGATTGAACTGATGATCGATATCTTTCTTTTGTGCTGACGAGGATGTGTACCTCTTGTGATATTATCTTTGTTCATAGTTACATTTTTTCTTTCGGGTTTATAAAATATACCTTCGCGTTATAACCGGTTGTTTCATTGTGATGCTATTGCTTGACTCCGGGTAATCCACTTTGGGGGATATGGCCATGATCAAAAAACTGTGGCGCTTCAATCTGTCGTGGATAGACTTCATCCAAGGTATCACCATCGTACAACCTTCCATTTTTCATGACTTGATGGACAGTGTTGGTATTTCGAATATCGTCTAGTGGATTCTTGTCCAAGATGACAAGATCTGCGAGTTTTCCGACCTCAAGCGATCCCAACTCTTTTTCTAAACCGATGGCCTCGGCTCCCAATATGGTAGCCACTCTCAAGGCATTGTGCCGGGTCATTCCCCCGGAAGCCACTGACCATAGTTCCCAATGATAGCCGAGTCCTTGGAGTTGCCCATGAGAGCCTACTCCAACAATGCCCCCGTGTTCAACAATTTTGTTGACAGACGCTGCATGCTTTTTGAATACGTGTTCTTCCTCCATAAACCATCCTGGACGGCGTCTTGTCTTGCTATCCAATTCTGCTTTGGGTGTGAAGTGATTGAGTTTGGAATCATACTGAGGATTCTCAC
>JAJRXG010000328.1 GCA_024276375.1 Bacteroidota bacterium
CCTAAGATAGGTACCTGATTTTTTCTTTTCCACTCTAAGAAATGCCATGGCGGCAAAATAAAAGGTAAAAATGGAAAATCCAAAAATTTTCGCACTACCACTTTTTTTTGAATTTTAGACATAAAGTCAATAAATACGGGGGGAGGCAACTCAAAATTGCTCGTTTTTGGACGCTAACTGTCAAACTCAAGACAAAGTATCAATGTACTACCCGAAGTATTGTTATCTTAGTTCCCTCAATACAATCCATTGAAATACAAAATCAGTAAATATGAAAAATTGGAGTGAACCGTTTCAGTTTGAACTCTTGGGGCTTACCTTTACGGTGTATCCCAAGTTTTTATTGCAACTAACAGTGATGATTTGGTTGATTCTGTTGGTTGTTTTATTTGTGGCTCAGCAGTGGTTTGGTTATGAGATGACGGGTGCAGACTTGCCCGGGGGATTGATTTCTGGTTTTTTATTGGCCTACTTGATTACCATTCTGGTGAGATAGAAAAAGATCCTACGGTACAAAATCCTACATAGACTTCAGTGTCTTCACGTTACGATATTCAATAGCTCGCAGAATCAAAATACGGCCTACCTCATGATCCATAGAGTTATTATGTCTTTGGCATCTTGCTATGTACGTTATTCTGTTACTATTCAGGTAGGCGTCATTTTGGCTAAAAAGCACCCTCCTGAATAGTAACGTTATTCTTGAGAGTTCCTCTTTTGAAATACAATAAGTCTTAGTATAAATTTTTTTTATAATCAATTTGAATAAAGGCTTCTATCAATTTGCCCTTTATTGAAGACAGGAGTGACTTTTTTTTGGTAGTTTGGTCTATGAGGATCTTACCCAAAGACGGAAAACGACTTCTATCTGCTACCCGGCTCTGCGTCCATATTGTTGGCCAATTGAGTGATGATGTTTTCCGGAATCGACATTGTTTTACAGTGACTAACAGACTCAACCTAGGTATCTTATTGTTTACAGCCACTAACTTCAGCAGATGGGAATCCTTTACAATTGAAGCTTGACCATTGATCAGGAGCAAAATATCGCTACCCGGTATGAGAAATGTAATACCGATGCGACTATCACTCAATAGGTTGAGCATACTGTCTAGGCGTTTATTTCCCGGTCGGTCAGGGATTAATAGATACTTGTTGCTAATTATACTGACTGAACCAGGGGGATCGCCTCGAGGAGAAAGCTCAGATCTATCCGACGCATTTCGGGTAAATAAACAAAGAAATGACGATTGTGCGATATACTTTTTATGATCACTATTGATCAGCTCATTTTCTCTGTGGGCTGTGTTTACTTTAAAATCTATGAGTTCCCTTTTCTTCCACAACCCCGACCGCTTAACAGATTTGCCACAATGTATGAATGCACCTTTAACACGTACGCGAAGTACCTTACGGCCTTTGCCCGATTTTTGGGAAAAGAAACGATCTTTGACATGCAACCAATTGGCTTCACCATTGATGCGCAATGTCTCTTCGATGCCGGGAATCCAACAATACAGGGATACAGCGATTGGACTTTGGAATACTTCGTTCTCAATCATTGAAAACTCCCGGTGCTCAGGTAGGTGTAGTGTTCTGTAGTTCAGGATGTCAACAAAACCCATAGCCCCATCCAAGATCAATATCTCAGACCGTCCGTCATATCGATATCCGAGAAAGACAATGGAACTTTGCTGCAAGAAGTACAAACAATGAACGTCGAGTTTACTTTGAACTTTGGCTTTAATAATATTGTGTGGTTTTCCGATGATACTCTGTAGTTCTTCTATGTTCTGTATCGCACCTGTGTTGTCTCCCGGCATTTTTAGCAATTCTGAATTTTTTAGTTGTGTACAACTCAATGATTTCAATTTGTTTGACGTTCATACCTGAGCAAAACAACAAAGTAAAGTTCCAAGTACACTAGTCCAAACATGATGCAAATCTACCGTCCGGGAAGATGACAAACTTGAATAAACCGGCTATTTTTTAAGCACTGATGAGGGTGAAACGCCAAACATTTTGGAAAAAGTTCTTGAAAAATGTGCCGAATCGCTAAATCCTGCGGCATGAGCCGACTCGGTTAGATTAGCTCCTTTCAACAATGCTCTTAGTGCAGCTTGAATACGACACCATCTTATAAATCTGCGCACGGGTATGCCCACTTGTTCTTTAAACAAATGAGAGAATCTACTCGGGGACAAAAAAACACATGCAGCTATTGTATTGGAGTCTATTCTACCTTCAGATAGCGAGTTTTTAATAAGGGAAATGGATTTTTCTATTCGACTATCAATATGTTGGACTCCGCTGCAAACCGATGGCTCATCCAATCTTTCTGCGAAGAATGAAAAGTCGAATACGCTTTCCGGGCTCGGAAATGCCTGTAAGCCGTTAAGGGGAATAAGATCATGAGTATTTAAATCGTAGTACTTTTTGATTTGATGAACATGGAGCAATTCCGGTTCCAAATAAATAAAAAGATATATTGCGTTATCTCCTATAAATTGATGTGGGTAATTGGGCGATATGACGGCTCCGTAAACTTTCTTCAATGTGGTTGTGTCAGAAAGCAAATCAAAGGGTCTGTCAATGCCAAAGATATATTCAAGAGCATGGTGTGCATGCTTTTCTGTCGTAATGTTTTTACCTTTAAAGTAAGCGACCCCTTCGATCAATCTTAAGTCTATCATTTGCTGCGATTGTACCAGTATTTACTTCTCATAGGCTTGGATCGCTATAGATAGTTTGTGTGGTGATATCGGCGTAAGATACGAAGCATTTTGGGTCTCCGCATATTGTAGAGCAACATCAAGGGTCTATTTTTTCATAATAGTGACAAGAGCGTAACCACCGATAGCACTACAAAAAGAAGGCTGAGGATGAGATTGATATTCCTAGCGATCAATCCGATGCGAGCTGAAATATAAGTGGCAAATCGGGCATACGTAGAGAAGAGAGCGAATGCTCCCATGGCTGCTCCAGTTACAAAAAAGAAATAAAACGGACTGGCTATGCGAATCCATCCGTTGAGTTCGAGAATGGCGCTATAACCAAAAAAGAACGGAATAGCGAGCATATTCATTGAAGCCATGGCGACTCCGGCCAGATATAGACCTTGTTGCACAGTCTTGGTTTTTTGTCCGGGTGGTTTTCGTGACATCCGAAAAAAATGCCACGCGAGAACGACAAATACCACAACGGCCACTTTTTTGAGGGTGACGAGAATATCCGGATGGGCATTGAGGTGATTGGCGAAATATAGAGCCAGAAAGGCTTGGATCAATACGATGGAAGCAGCGCCTGCGGCAAATTGCAATGCAGGCCGCAACCCGTGAAGAATGGCATTTCTCATAGCCGTCATATTCATCATACCGGGTGGCAGCAGTCCGACGTAAGCCATAATAAATCCGATCAGAAAATGCGTTATATAGTCTATCATATATGCCGTGCTACAATGTTGTACCTGAGACGTACAAGCGTACGTGATGCAATGTTACGAAATAGACCCGGATGAATGTCCATCATGAATATCGATTTCACACTGTGGAGATCTCTGCGACTGTCTATGTATGGGAATGCAACAATTGGATCCGGACTACGAGCCAAAACAGAAGGTGCCGATACTATTCAGGAGTCCTTGTTGACTCACGAAAGCTACCCCAATGACAGTCAACAATTGTCAAAACCAATTTTACAAAAAAGGTATGCTAGCCCTAGCCCTTTCGAAAAACACAAGCAATCCAAAACATCCTTTACAAGTCGAGATAAGCCTTGATCTTTTGAAATACGATTTCCCTTGCTGATTCCGTGGTCGTATCTGCGCGTTGACGCTCTTCCTCGATAATTAAGGCCAGACCACACTTGTAGCGGTTCATCCCTGCTATCATCTCCTTCAGTATCTGTTCATTTTTCATTATACAATCAGTAAAAGCGTATTTGTTGATTACCAATACCTCCATATCTACTACGGCATGAACAGAGGCCGAACGCGGTTCTCCTGTAAGCAGACTCATCTCTCCCACAAACTCTCCAGGAAGTTTTTCAGCTACTTCCACCAACCTTTTCTCATCCGTTGATACGTAAACCTTGGCTTTGCCATCGCGAATGATGAACATCGAATCTCCATCATCTCCCTGATTGATAATGACGTCATTCTTTCCATAGGTCTTCACCACAATGTGATCTGAAAGCGCCTCGATATGTTGATCCGGAAGCTCAATGAGCCAATCTAATTTTCTCAAAAAGGCCTGCATATCGGATAGTTGGGATTTTCTTTCCTCGAGAGATTCTGTTGTTGACAATAATTTCATCTGAACCTCACTGATGGGATAAGGAATCTTGATATTGTTGCGCCTCAAGCAGTACCATAGTCGAGTCAAAACAATGTCCTGTATCTCATTGACATAGGCGTAATCCGTCATCCAATACTTCATACCATACTTGATCCCACTATCCATGTAATCGACGACATAGGCTCCAAGCGTAGTGTGTGGTACCACCTCTTCAATCTCTTCCAACATATCCAGCAATACCTCTTTCACAAAATTTGGCGGATGCTGATAGTCCAATACGATAAAGAAGTTGTGTATCTGACGACGAGTGGGTTTAGAATAATTGACGATTTTATCTTCGGCTACAAACTTGTTGGTCAGCATCACGCGGTGATGGTCTCTGGTCAATAGGGTCAGCGTACGCCAATTTTGACTGACTATACGGCCTTCAAACCCCCCAAGATTTACCCAATCATCAACACTAAATGGTGATTCCAATTGTAGGGAAATGCCGGAAAACAAATTGCCCAAGGTATCTTGTAAGGCCAGTCCAATAATGGCAGATACTACTGTAGAGGTAACCAACAATCCCTTCAACTCAACACCATAGATATGCTTGATAGAATATAGAATGGCTCCAACAAATATGGCGAAAATCATCATATTGAATACAAACCGCGGGAGTCGCATGAAATGAAACCGACTCAAGATAGACCACAAGAGCCAAAACATAAATTGTAAGATCCCATTGATGCCAAATATCACTACAAGCAGCCATGCCGTCTTAGTCTCCCAAGTGGTACTGTCGAAAATACCCTCAGCCAAAAGTCCTGAGAAATATAATACTGAGATCACCAATACGGCCATCAAGGGAGCCAATAAACTCTTGCGATCATAAGACACATGCCATTTGCGCTTTAGAAATACCGCTGTCACGCAAGCCATTACTAAAAACACGATGCTTATGAGTACTACATTATATTCCATGGGTACAAGTTACTCATCCTAAGCTATATGAAGAAAATTCATCGGTCTAAGGCGCCAAAAAATACATCTAAACGCGATGTCGGACATTCATCCTTGGTCATCTGAATCTATATTAAACGACAAAAGACTATACGAAAGTCATCCCAAATATTTCCTCCATATTATCCAATAAGGCATTACGTACTTCGGCTTGTTCTACATCATGACCAAGCTCTTGAGCCATCGAAGTAACGACCTTGTCTTCATCTTGGATACCACATGGTACGATGTGATTAAAATGCGATAGATCCGTATTGACATTGAGGGCAAATCCATGCATCGTCACCCAGCGGGACATATGCACACCGATGGCACACACTTTTCGCTTGATCCTACTCATAGGTCGAGGTAAACCGGAATTGCGAACCTCTATCCAGACTCCGGTATATCCATCGACCCGCGACCCCTCAATATCCCATTGCCCCAAGGTGCGTATCACAACTTCCTCCAATTCTCTGATATATCGATGCAAATCATGGTAATACTGGTCCAAATCCAGTATCGGATACCCTGTGATTTGACCGGGGCCGTGATACGTGATATCTCCACCCCGGTTGATTTTAAAAAACTCAAAGGTATCTTTACTCAATTGATCCTCCTCTAGCAATAAGTGCTCAGCAGAACCACTTTTGCCCAAAGTATATACAGGATTGTGTTCACACAGGAGCAAATATCCCGGATGATCAAAATCTCCCGATCGCTTTGCGCGCACCAGCTTTTGCTGCAAATGTGTCTGCAATTGCCACACCTCTTGATAACTGTGACATCTGGAAATATGAGCATATAAAACCCTTCTACTCAAATCTGTCATAATCACAAAGGTAGTAGAAAGATAGTTCATTCTACTTCCCAAATGTTAGACCTCATTCATGTGGGATGGGCACATTGATCCTACTGCAAACCAAGAGCACTATGTGGTTTCAGAATCATAAGATGCTTCATCATAGCACCACAACCCACCTCAACCAACAAGATTACATCTACAGTTTTTTCAATTCATCCTGAACTATTTTTCTCCAACGTTCAACTTTTTCGCTGTTCCAATCTGTTTTTCCTGAATCTATAATCTCCAATGCCTTGATCAAATTAAACTTAGTCATAGAGACATTGTCAAGATTTTTGTAAGCCATAGCCATCTCCCAATACGTAGCCACTACATTCGGATCTTTATCCAAAGAAAGCGTTAATAATTCTATGGTCTTTTTGTAGCGTTCCTCTTCTTTATACTCACTTCCGTAATATCGCAAGGTGGCAGCACTCAATGGAATTGTATATTTCAATCTTTCAATTTGCATTTCATAAAACTCTTCAATCTGTGTTGCTATACTCTTTTCTTGGCTCTCCGAAAATCGGTCAATCAACAATTGATCTACCTGATAATTTCTATTCATTTCTAATAAACCGTAAGCCAATGAGGGAGCTACGGTGCTCCAATGCGTTGTATTAAGAAACTCCTTTTTATGCCATACCAATGATTCATTAGGATGTTTTAGAAGCAAGGAGTCTATGTACTCTACTTGCGGTTTAAAATATTTTTCTAATGATCCGATAGTGCCATATGAGCAATAATAAAACTTATTAAATCTGGTGTGGTTTGTAAGCATTCTCTTTGCATCGTTTAGTATCTGATTGTTCACATAATGCATTCCTGGACTAATTGCCAAATAAGCCTGAAACATATCTTTATTCTTGCTAAAGATGGTATTTGCAACAAAAGCACCACCGCGAGAATGTCCAATCAAGGCTCTAAATGAGGTGGTTCTAAAGTTTTTGTTAACTAAAGGAAACACTTCATTGTTAATATGACTTGTAAGCAAATGAGCCTTTCCATTGTTGTCAGGATCATCAGTTGCCAGTGATCTATCCTTAGGAATAAATTCTGTATGCCTGTTGTCAGAATGAATTCCCACAACGATAACCGGCATGATTTGATAACTCCACACCAAATAATCAATAATGCTTTTTGCATTGTTAAAATACTCTTTCCCTTGACCATCTAACACGTATATAACGCCATACTTACTCGTGTCATTTTTATAATAATCGTCAGGAACATGGGCATATATTTTTCGTTCCTTGGCGAAGGGTTTTGATTGAATTGTAAATTCAATATCTGTTTTATTTTGAGAAAGAGCCATACATGAATAGCAAAATATAAAACAGGTCAATAATGATGTTTTCATTTAAGGAGGTTTAAATATTAATCTAAATATTGAGTTAAGATATCTTATCTCAATTTATTTTTGAAGTAGTACAGTCCAATGCACGATCTTATATATGTAAGATCTCAGGACAAATCAATTATGGTCAAATCAAAGAGACATGACACCTATATCGAGCTACTTTATCGTCAGCAACATTTCTTTCCACAATAAAGCCCAATACGAGCGATATTTTTCTCCGGTTCTCAAGGGAGTCTAAAATCTTCCCCAAACGTATTCAGGGAGTATGTGTCATAGTACCAATTAGGAAGAATTTCATATATTCTAATTTATAGAACGCAAAATCTGTATTTTATTATATAGCACGAAATCGTTATAAACCGATGCTATCATATATTTGTACTATTTATCCTTAAAATATTATCCTTATGTATCCAATCAAATTCCTAGTGAGCACCCTGCTGATAATAGGATTGCTCAATGCCTGTCAACCTAGTGTCAACGAAGGAAACCAAGAACAAAACTGTGCTTATCTACAATCCGGAAATCACAATGATGCGTTTATGGGTGGCATTAGACTCATACCAATCACAACACCCAAAGGAACCTTCAAGGTGTGGACAAAAAGAGTCGGCAATAACCCCACCGTTAAAGTGCTCCTGCTTCATGGAGGACCGGGCATGACACATGAGATATATGAATGCTTTGATGGTTACTTTCCACAGGCCAATATCGAATACTACTATTATGATCAATTGGGGTCATATTATAGTGATCAACCTAAGGATTTGAGCTTATGGGATCTGCCGCGATTTGTAGAAGAAGTGGAGGAAGTAAGACTTGCACTGGGTTTGAACAAAGACAATTTCTTTCTATTTGGACAGTCTTGGGGTGGAATTCTCGCGATGCAGTACGCCCTCAAGTACCAAGAGCATCTCAAAGGACTAATAATATCCAATATGGTTTCTTCTATCCCGGAATATTCGGAATATGCTGACAAGGTGCTAGCCCCACAACTACCTCCGGAAGTACTCAAAGAAATTATGGTGTACGAAAATGCTGAAGAATATGATAACCCGAGGTATCTCGAATTATTGTTTGAGCATTATTATACCGCTCATATATTGCGCTTACCGACAGATCAGTGGCCTGACCCAATCAACAGGGGATTCAAGCATCTAAATCCTGATGTTTATGTTACGATGCAAGGCCCGAGTGAATTTGGTATCAAGGGAGATGCCACCCTCAAGGATTGGGACGTTAAGGATCAATTGCATACCATCACTGTGCCCACCTTAACCATTGGAGCCAAATATGATACCATGGATCCAGAACACATGAAGTGGATCTCCAAAGAAGTAAAAAACGGAAGGTTTCTTTTTTGTCCCAACGGAAGTCACCTCTGTCAATTTGATGATCAGAAGATTTTCTTCGAAGGACTCATTTCCTTTATTCGTGATGTTGACAATGGAGCGATGTGATAACCGTGGATGTAGTGAGCCGCCTTGGTAGTATTCGTTACAATTCAGGTAGGCGTCAATTTGGCTAAAAAAAAACACTTTCCCCGTCATATTTGCGCTTTTTTTTTCGCCGTAGCGCTGCTATGCTTCAAAAGTAACTAGTATTCTTAGCCAGACAAAACGCTTAAAATGAACCAATGGACTTCCGGGGCATATAGAGTTGTCTCGATACGATACGATGCATACTTAATCGAGGATCCCGGCAATAATTTATTACAGACACAGGAATTTTGCCCCGATTATTTGGTACTCTGACCAAAACTATCTTTTCTTTGAGGTATAATGCAAATGAATACAAATACAATATGGTGGCTCTTTCATGATCGACAATGTCGGAACTGAGGGTCTATTGTATACCAAATCATAAAAATGGCTTATCGGAATTCGATAGGCCATTTTTAGTATAAGTAACGGTAATATGAAGTACACAACTGTTCATAAAAGAATGCTCGGAGATATCAATACCCTTGTCGGTATGTATCTCAAGTTGAGGGATCAATACAGCCAAGTGCAGCTATTGGAAACCTCCAATTATGCCAGTAAAGAAAACAGCTTATCCTTCATCGTTTTTGATGTTCAATCCACGATACAAGTCATCAATGGAGTATTGGATGTCAATGGCACCCACAAGACATCGTTTGATATCAACGTGGAGATGGCTCAGTTTATGGATGATATCCAGATCTCCTCGGACGAGGATATGATGCAACATCTCGCCGTATTGGGCTACTCAGGATACGACGCGGTGCAAGAATATGAGGACATCCGATTTGATGCGAGCAAAAACTCCGAAAATATCCCGGAATTGAGATACGACTTCTATCGGTATATGATCGTGATGGATCACTTTCATGAAGAGATATTTGTGATCGATAATGTGCCAGAGGGCAAAACAGACCAACTGGATAGGATCATCAACATCATCAACCATAGGGATGTGCAGACGTACTCTTTTGATATCGTGGGAGATGAACGTTCTAATATGTCCGATCAAGATTATATGGACATGGTCACCAAGGGTAAGGAACACTGCAAGCGTGGGGATGTATTTCAGATCGTGCTGGCACGCAAATATCATCAGGACTTCAGCGGAGATGAGTTCAATGTCTATCGGGCACTGCGCTCGATCAATCCGAGTCCCTACTTATTCTACTTTGATTATGGCACCTTCAAGATATTTGGTTCTAGTCCAGAGGCGCAATTGGTCGTCAAAAATCAAGTTGCCGAGATCCACCCGATCGCAGGCACCTTTCGACGTACAGGAGATAGCGATGAAGATGCTCGACAAGCAGTCTTGCTCTCGGACGACCCCAAGGAAACATCAGAGCATGTCATGCTCGTTGACTTAGCGCGCAATGATCTGAGCAAGAACACCGATCATGTAGAAGTAGAAGTATATAAGGAGATCCAGTTTTTCTCTCATGTGATCCATTTAGTATCCAAGGTGACAGGCAAATTAAAGGAAGGCAGTACGGC
>JAJRXG010000329.1 GCA_024276375.1 Bacteroidota bacterium
AATGAATATAAAGCA
Source organism: Bacteroidota bacterium (assembly GCA_024276375.1). GTDB lineage: Bacteria > Bacteroidota > Bacteroidia > Chitinophagales > Saprospiraceae > JAJRXG01. Next base: position 16 of record JAJRXG010000329.1, read on the forward strand.
AGGTTAGAGGCTCTATTAGAGGAGTAAGATTAAAAACATAACAGGGAGTTTCTTATAAACTCCCTGTTTTTTTGATGCCAAAAAAAGAGTTACTATTCAGGAGGGTGCTTTTGAGATAGAAAAAGGCAATTTTTTCGTCAGATGACGCTTATTTTTTGAGGCATAGCAGCGCTACGGCGAATAAAATAGCGGAAATATAACGGGAAAAGTGTTTTTTTTAGCCAAAATGACGCCTACCTGAATAGTAACAGAATTAATTCTTATAAGAATTAGTTTTTTAGTGAGATCAACTTAAATAAATTATAATTAAAATTTTAAATATGAAAAACATTGGTATACTCTTCCTAAGTGTAGTACTACTTGCTTCTTGGACGATGAGCGCTCAAGTAGAACAAGGAACACTTAAATTTGAAATCACTGAGGCAAGTTCAGATGACCCTCAGGCAGCGCAGGTATCTGAAATGATGATTGGCAGCAAAACTGTTATTTTCTTTCAAAAAGACAAGTCTCTGGCGCGAATCGATATGATGGGAGGCATGATAAAAATTGATATGATCACTAAACCCAACAGTGAGCTAGATATGCTGTTGGATATAATGGGTCAAAAAATGTGGGTCAATGTACCGGAGACTGAGGCCGCAAAATTGCGATCAGAATCTCCTGAGATGGAAATCACTTATGACAAAAATGATAAAAAGACCATAGCTGGGTATGAGTGCTATCGCATGGATGTTCAGGTGGACGGATCTACAGAGATGATGATAACTGCTTATATAACTGAAGAACTTCAGTTAGAAGCTCCTGTGATACAAGGTGTTGATATGACACAGTTTGCGGGGTTTCCTTTAGAGTACGTCATCTCTGGTGGACCCATAACACTAACCATGACGGCACAGTCCTTTAGCAATGAAGTAGATACTTCTGTTTTTGATTATGATACTTCCCAATATAAGAAAATGACTATGGATGAATTGAAAAGCTTAGGTGGCGGGAGCTTTGGATTTTAGGCCATTCTGTGATATATTGTTTGTGAGTGAAATGAAAAATGAAATTTATATTTCATTTTTCATTATTTATTTTATGCAATATAATATTTCGAACATAGAGAATTTTGAGGTATAAAAAGTTGTTTATTGCACACTCGTTAAAATAAGAGCAATTTTAATCGTTGTAAGCTGATTGATAGATACTCAGAGTGGGAGGAGCATACTTGAAAGTACTTGGTAATTGATATATTTAGGAAACAATTTTCATCAACTAAACCTAAATCAATGAATTCTAAACAACTTTTATTAGGTACTTTGGCCGGTACGGTATCCGGTCTTATCCTTGGATTTTTGCTTTATGCATTGGCCTTTTCCTCTTATTTTGCGCAGAACACAAGAATGAAGGAAGAACCTGATATGATCTTAATCGTCTTGGGTCATGTATTCATGTCGTTTTTACTAACCTACATATTTTTGCAGTGGGCAGGAATTAAAACGGTAAGCGGTGGTATTAGGGCTGCTGCTATTATCGGATTGTTGATTGCTCTTGCCTACAATATTGTAATGCTAGGTTCTAGTGATTTTTTTAGCGGTGGTCTGATTCCGGCATTGGCATCTACTGTGGTTGATACGATTATCTGGGTGAGTACGGGAGCCGGGGTCGGCTGGGCACTTGGAAGAGGATCTTCTAGCTGATTTGACATAGCAACAATGAATTAATTGAGCTTGGCATCCCAATGTCAAGCTTTTTTTATTGTCTAATGATTGTACGATAAAGCTCCGGGATATCAGTCCTCCGCAAGGAACGATTATGAGTCAGTCTATAAAAGTATTTCTTGCTTCTGTGAAATATATTATCAAGGAAAGATAGTGGAGAGAACAATCAAGGCGGCATGGACAAGCATCAGACCATCCAGTACTCCTAAATAATATAATTCGGAACAGTGATGGGGATCTCTAAGAGACAGGTACCACTGTAAAAGATAGAAAGCTACCAAGTACAGGGATAAAGACGGGGTATATAAAGCCGTAGCCAATGATATCAATACCAGCACAATGCAGATAAGGATCATAAACCTGATCCAATATTGTATAGTTGTCAATGGGTATCTGCTAGCAAAAGTACTCACACTGGAGGCAGCATCAAGCTGTCGATCTCGAATATCAAAAGGCAAAGTAAGTGCAAAAATAAAAATAAACTTCTCTCCGAACAAAATGATATAACTCCAGTGAAAACGTAATCCAGCATCAAAAACAGCAGTAAAGAATATCGCAGCCCAAACAAATGAAATGAGAAATATTTTGACCAATCCGATATCTCTGAGTCTCATTCCGGACTTGAGGATTGGCAACACATATGCCATACTCAACAAACTGAGAAATGCTAGGAAAAGTCTCAATTGTACATTGAGCAAACTAAAGCTATAAGTTGCAATAATGACTAAAAGAAGGATGTAACCTGCCTGAAATCGACTGGAAGTTCTAAAAAATGAAAATCGCTCAATTTCTCCATACGGTGGGCGAACCCTTTGATCGCTAATCAACCGATGCAGGGTGTACGTAATCAATGTACCCATAAATAAAAACAAGAGAATTTGAGGATTGGGAGGGACATTAAAAAACCAGTATCCTGAGTAGCATAATGCGGTTGCACAAATGGCAATATGTACATTGCTCAGTACATACTTACGCCACAGCACATTCATCGGTTGAGATTAGTGATACGTTAATTTTATGTCAGGACTGATTCCTAGAATGCTATGATAGATGAGTTTGATAAGATTGGATACATCTTCTTTATGCACCATTTCCACGGTAGTGTGCATATATCTCAAAGGTAATGAAATGAGACAAGAAGGGATGCCATCTCGACTATATGCAAAAGCGTCGGTATCTGTTCCGGTATTGCGCGAAGAAGCGGATCGCTGAATAGGGATTTTATTCTTGTCGGCGGTATTCATCACATGTTGGAGTAGTAAGTTGTGAACAGCGGGAGCATAGGTCAGCGTTGGGCCATCACCCGCTTTAATATCACCTTCATTGCGGGGTTTGATGAGTGGTGTATTGGTGTCATGGCAGACATCTGTAACCAATGCGATATTGGGTTGCAGTCTATGGGCGATCATCTGAGCTCCTCTTAGCCCCACCTCTTCTTGAACAGAATTGACGATATATAAAGTAAACGGCAAATCAGCCTTAGACTCATTGAGCAACCTTGCTACTTGAGCAATAGCAAATCCACCCATACGATTGTCTAGGGCTCTTCCTACGTAAAATCTGTCATTCAGCATATGAAGTTGATCTCCATATGATACGATACTACCGATGTAAATGCCCATATCGAGTACTTCTTCCTTATCCTTGGCTCCTACATCGATAAATATATTGTCAAGTTTTGGAGACAAGTTAGCGTCCTTTCCCTTACGGATATGGATGGCAGGCCAACCAAAGACACCTTCTACTTCGCCCTTGGATCCGTGGATACGGACTTTTTTGCTTGGGGCGATCATATGATCCGAGCCACCATTGCGTATCACACCGATAAAGCCTTCCTTGGAGATGTGATTGACGTACCAACTGATTTCGTCCGCATGTGCCTCAATAACTACCTTGAACTCTTTGCCGGGATTTATGGTTCCGTAAATCGTACCATAATTGTCTTGATCCCATTGATCAACATAAGGTTTTACAAAATCCAGCCACACTTTTTGCCCATTGGTTTCGTGGCTTACAGGTGCACTACTGTTCAGGTAGTTGTATAAAAATTGAGCGGATTGATCGTTCCAAATATTCATAAATTCAGATGTCTCTTTGTTTTGATTTAAAAGCTTGACTCCATGCTTTGGGATCAGAGCGCCAATGTTGCAGCGTAAGCAGATGATTGTCAGAAATAATATTCATTTCCGATGCCGCTCGCATCAATGCCTCATATGAAGATATCGTGGTCAATGGGCAATTGGCTTTTATGAAGTTATCAGTAGCAACTCTAAGTCCATAGGTAAAAATAGCTATAACACCTGCGACATTCAGTTTTGACTTTCGCAAGACTTCCACTGCTTCGAGACTACTGCCACCCGTAGAGATCAAGTCTTCGACCACTAAACAATTTTTGCCTTGAGCGATATCACCTTCTACTTGGTTTTTAGCACCATGTTTTTTAGAAGTACTACGGACATAGACAAATGGCAAATCAAGTGCTTCGGCAATTAAAACTCCCTGCGGAATACCTGCGGTAGCCACACCGGCGACCATATCAAATTTCCACATTTGCTGTGCCTTATGCACAAGCGTGTTTTTGATCTCTTTTCGAATATTGGGAAATGACAGTGTTTTGCGATTATCACAGTATATTGGGGCGTAGAGACCCGATGCCCAAAGGAATGGATTTTGGGGTTCTAGCCTGATGGCATTTATCTGGAGCAACTTTTTTGCAACCTCTATCTCCGTAAGCATATGTTTACTTCAATTCTATAAAAGCGCACGAATGTACAAAATTTACTATAACGATACATTGATTCTTTTGGCACATCTCGCCTTTGAGCGTTTTTTTGCTCGCCAAGGGGAGAATCAATTATTGATATATTACAGTGGCAATCCCAAGCACTTATTATCATGCCTTGACAAGATCGAAAAAAACCAAGACCTTAGAGAGGTTGTTGTCTTGGCTGAAGATACTGAGAAATTAAAGACGGCATTTTTCTCTCTTTTTAAAATTGTAAGTGCTGCGGGAGGCTTGGTTGTCAACGACTCTCAATCTGTGCTTATGATATACCGAAGGGGCTTTTGGGATTTGCCAAAAGGCAAGATCGAATCGGGTGAATCAAAGAAGGCAGCGGCACTTCGAGAGGTTAAAGAAGAAACCGGATTAACTCATCTTGTCATGGTTCAGAAGTTGGTCAAAACTTATCACATCTATCAAACCTCCGGAAAGAAGCGTGTTTTGAAGCCGACTCATTGGTATCTTATGCATACTATGGATACAATATTGGTACCTCAAAGTGAAGAGGACATTGAAAAGGCTTTATGGGTCAAATATCAACGTGCTTTGGATGAACTCAATCCTATCTATACAAATATAGGATTGGTATTGCGATATTTTGATGGGCTGTTAAAATAAGTTACTATTCAGGAGGGTGCTTTTGAGATTAAAAAAGGCAGTTTTTTTGTCAGATGACGCTTATTTTTTGAGGCATAGCAGCGCTACGGCGAAAAAAATAGCGGAAATATGACGGAAAAAGTGTTTTTTTTAGCCAAAATGACGCCTACCTGAATAGTAACTAAAATAATGAAGTCCTCTAAAAGCATATTGCGAATTTATGTTACTAAGAGATTGTAACTCCATATGTGCGACACATGCGATTCTTAAACGTGGTGTGGAGGGGGCTTATTTTTTGACTAAATTCAGGAATTTTGACCATTCGTCTTCGACATCAATCTTGATGTACTGTGGTGTAGTCATCTGATGAGAGGACACACCTCCGGTTAGATCTTTTTCAAGATTTGATTTTTTTGGTTGAGTACTTGTTTTCATATCCTTGTCTGCACCCTTTGGTAACATTTTCTTAGATTTAAAGTGACTCGGGGACTTCATAGATATAACATCTTTACCTGAATAGTGCGCCTTACAATAGATTAAAGTGTTAAATAGATGACATATGATTACAAATATCACTTATCGTCGAGGATATAAGGCTTTTTTGATCTTTTTATTGTTTCGCTCATAACAATATTGATGTTTATTGAATCTTGCCAGCTGATAAGCGGGGATTGTAGTTGGTTGTTGGCGATGAGTCTATTGCATGCTTGTATTTCATGATAATAACCTGTAGAGGTCATTGGCAGGTAAAAGGATTTTGTTCCCTGATCATTTTTAAGTGTCACATTTTCGCATTTCCAAAAGTTATCCATAATGACACTTCCGGCAGACCCTATAATCCATGCTTTATTGGGAAGGTTCATCTCAAATGAGCACGACAATTGTGCCAGCCCGTCCTTTTCAAATCTAAGTTGCATTAATGCGCTTTCTTCTACATTCTGATCAGTGAGCTTGCCTAGAGATTGTATCTCTATGGGCATACCTTTGAAGATATCTAAGGCCAGTGAGATGGGATATATTCCTACATCCCAAATAGCACCTCCGGCAAGATCCGGGTTGGTCAATCTTTCTTTTGGCTTGCCGGGATCCATATAAAATCCAAAGTTGGCTTGTAGAAATAGAACATTACCGATTTTTCCTGAATGGATGATCTCTAGGGCTTTTTGATATCCCGGGAGAAAGCGACTCCAGATAGCTTCCATCAAGAACCGATGATTGATCTTCGCTGCAGCTATCATTTCCCTAACTTGATCGGGGGCAATCGCGATGGGCTTTTCACATAGGACATGCTTACCGGCAGTTAGTGCATTGATTGTGATATCTCGATGGCTATTGTGAGTAGTACAGACATAAACGATTTCTACCTCCTCGTCCCCGTACAACCCTTCATAGGTATTGTAGGCTCTGTATTGATAGGGAATCTTATCGTACTGAGTTTGGGAAGCCACTGCTACAATGGTGTCATATGAGGAGGCATTGATACTCTGTTCAAATTTTTTTGCGATGCGACCATAACCCAATAATCCCCATTTCATAATAGCAGTTTAATAATATATCTGAAGCCGCAAAGTAGATATATTTTATCTCAATGATTAGAGAAGGACGCAGCGATAGCAACTCTTTCTTCTTATCTATTGTTCTCGGCTGGCTTCTTTCTTTATGCTTCCCGAAGAAAATGCTGGTTTACCATTTATATTTGATATTTCAAAGTATCCTACTGTTGGGGATTTTGTATCGCCAATTTTTACTGTTCCCCGCATATCAACTTGTAGATTAAAAATTCTGATTTTTTTATTTACTTTTTCAACGGTATAAAATCCTTTGGCAAACCACCGCATTTTATCCGCAATACTCTTATCAATTTGATTTAGATATTCTTCGTTGACTGGAAATACCTCAATTGGATTATCCGTATCGGACAGAATTGAATATTTCAGCATATAAATACTATCCACTCCTTTCGCCACTCCATACCAGTTGATATTTGCAATTCCTACAGGCATTGTTAACATTGAAGTATATTCAATATTTGCAGCAGCCATTCTATCTGAAATCTTTGCTTTTACTCCTTCTTTATTTATAAGCGTAAAAATCAAATACAATGAACTAATTAGTAACCCATAACCATTGAGCTTAGACCTTTTTGGCTTTGATTTATAAATCACTAAACTCAAAACCAATCCGATAATTATTGGCAAAGTATAAACAGGATCAACAACATTTATGCTATCAAAACCTAATCTTCTATCACTAAAAGGTAAAAACAGTTGAGTGCCATAAGCCGTAAAAGTGTCTAGCAGTATATGCGTAAACAAACACAGCCAAACAAACAAAAGAAGTGTTTTAAACTTGATGTTCTGAAGGCATTTTATTTTACTTAGAACGAATGCGATTAAAAATGCTCCCAAAATACTAAATACTATAGAGTGACTAAACCCCCTATGAATACTTAACATTTCAAGTTTGTCGTAGAATAAATACAGAATCACATCAAGGTCTGGGATAGTCGCTACAATTGCACCAATTACTGCTCCTTTATTTCCGATTTTTTTTCCAAGAATTGCCTCTCCAATACCTGCTCCTAAAACCCCTTGGGTAATGCTGTCCATTTTTTAGTTTTTTTCTGCTGGGCGAGAACTTGTATAAAGATGCAAATATGATACTATTGGAGCTTCTTGCTAGCCAATAAATCCACTTAACCACCCCATAGATAACCGGATCTACCATCATGGAGCCGTAAGTGCCACCAATGATTGGTCCATCCAAGTATGAGTGGAGCATGTTCGACTTCACCTTGATGAATGATAGACGCTTTGGCAGAGGGACTCGCGCGGATGGGGAAATCTATCGGTCCTGCCCATGTATCCGGTATAGTATCGAGAAATGTTCTAAATTGTCTGATGCTCCGGGGATATCCAAAGAATGGGAACGGATCAATAGCGCCCTGAGTAAAATGATAAATGCCATAATGGAGATGTGGTCGGGTAGTCTGTGCATTGCCTGTATTGCCAACAGTAGCGATGGTGTCACCTTTCTGAACAAAATCCCCGAGTACAACGTATTGTTCATGTAGATGTGCATAATAGTGGTTGATAGGGAGGTGTTGGTCTCGAATCCAAATCTGTTTGCCCCCAAGACCTTCTTCCTTCACTTCTATTACTGTTCCTGAGGCAGAGGCAACGACCGGGGTGCCCCGTCGCTTAAATATATCCACTCCTTCATGAGTGCGTTTTCCGGCATCCCTGGGATCTCCAAATCGACTCCACACATCTTCATTGTCTGCTCCTACAACGGGCATTAGATTTTGTGGAGATTTATGGATCTGAATCGTAAATGGCTGTGTAGCTCCAATCAGTGTCTGAACGCGTATGAGGTAGTCTCCATTTTGATTGAGTGGTATGTGCAATGTATCTTGATATTGCATGGCGTCATACAACAAACTCCACCGGGGCTTTTTCAACCAAACATCAACCAATACAGTATCATTGGCCTCAATGAAAATGTCTAATTGCTCACCCATTTTGGCAGAGCAATTGAGACCGTAGGCCGTGGGTAGCGATAGTGAGGGAGATTGTTCCTGGTAGGGTAGGTGAATATACGTGCTATCCTCCATGGCAACTCTACTTTGATTGAGCCAATGCTGCTTAGTGTCCATGGGCAATAGTGTATCTATTGCAAGCGACTGTTCATATTGCTCTCTGAAAGTAAGATCTACTTCTGTTGCGGTTAAAGTTTCTAGCCTTTCTCGACATGCACCGAGAAAAAGAAGCACACAGATAGAAGTAGAGAGGACAAGTGCCAACAAGTGTATTCGTTTGATTTCTTCCTTCCTTCCAAATGGCATTTCTGGTATAATTGTATGTTTCGGATGCGAACTACTTATGGTCAGTCATTATTCTATATACTTCATATAGCCGATCTAAGCAGCTCTTACTGTTTTCTAGCTCTAACGATGTATCACAATCTATATTTAGTTTTGTCTAAGAGAAGGTTCGTTGTTCATGATTTGTGGGTGTATGATACGATGTCTATGTGAATCCATGATATTTGCTAGACGACGATGTTGACCATTCTTCCGGGGACGATGATGACTTTACGAATTTCTCGACTCCCTGTCCACTTGTCAATGTTGGGCGAATGCAGAATAAGTGCTTCAATCTCGCTTTTGTTGAGACTTGCGTCGATGTCCAATGTATCTTTTTTCTTGCCATTGATACAGATGGGATATGTGATGGTATCTTCCTTCAAGAACTGCTCATCAAATATGGGGTAGGATGCGAGATGAACTGAACCGGACTGACCGAGTTGATGCCAGAGCTCTTCACTAATAAAAGGGGCAAACGGGGCAATCATACGTACCATTGCTTCGAGAACCTCTCGTTTGTTACACTGCAGTTTGCGCAGATCGTTGACGGCGATCATCATGGCACTGACGGCTGTGTTAAAAGAAAAGTTTTCAATATCATAGCTGACTTTTTTGAGACAAGTATGAAGTACTTTTAGTTCTTCGGGTGTTGGAGATTGATCGCTATGAGCAAAATTCCCGTTCTTGTCATAAAACAAATCGACAAATTTTCGTAAAAATTTGCTGACGCCATCTATACCATTGGTGTCCCAGGGTTTGGCTTGTTCGATAGGCCCAAGGAACATCTCATACATTCTAAAGCAATCGGTGCCATAGCGGTCGATGACTTCATCAGGATTGATAACGTTGTATTTGGATTTGGACATTTTGCCCACTTCTGATACGGTGATAAATTTAACCTCTTGTTTCAACTCAAGATTGACCACGCCATTTCGGGTTTTGAAATGAGCTCCTTTGAAAGCTGGCCTCCAGTTGAGAAATTGCCGGATACCATTAAGGGACAAATAAGATTGTGGATTGCCGTAGTCATTGACAAAGTTAATATGCACGGGTATTTTAATGTATTCTACACCTTCCCGGGCAAGATCGGCGGACACGAATACCTTGGGAGCATTGCTCTCTTTCTCTAGTAAAATAAACTCGATAACACCTTGAATCATGCCTTGATTGACGAGTTTTTTAAAAGGCTCTACAGTTGGTACCAAATCGAGATCAAACAAAAACTTATGCCAGAATCGAGCGTATAGCAGATGAGCAACAGCGTGTTCAGCACCACCGATATAGAGATCTACGGACTCCCAGTAGGAGATATTCTGAGGACTTGCAAATGTGCTTTCATTATGAGGATCCATGTAGCGCAAGTAATACCATGAAGATCCAGCGACTGCCGGCATGGTATCGGTTTCGCGTGTATATCCGTTGGATAAGGTCACCCAAGAATCCAGCTTTCCGAGAGGAGATTGACCTGCTTTAGTCGGTTTAAAATCATCTGTAACCGGAAGGATTACAGGTAACTCATCAAGCGACAAAGCCTGAGGGATATTGTCCTTGTCATAGATAATGGGAAATGGTTCACCCCAATATCGTTGTCTGGAGAAGTTGGCATCTCTCATTTTGTAATTAGCAACAGCCTTTCCGATACCCCATTCTTCGGCTTTCTCAGAGGCTAGCTTTATAGCATCTTTTACCTCTAGTCCATTGAGAAAATCAGAGTTGATGATTTTGCCTACCTTTTCCGAGAGTGTTGTTCCAGGGTAGTCACTTTTGTCAACGACATCGATGATTTCGAGTCCAAATTTCTCGGCAAACAACCGATCTCGATCATCATCGCTGGGCACTGCCATAATAGCTCCGGTACCGTAATCTTTTAGCACGTACTCACCGATCCAAATCGGGATTTTAACTTTGCTGAATGGGTTAATGGCATATGCACCGATAAAGACACCGGTGACCTTCTTTTCTGCCATGCGTTCGATCTCAGAACGGGATTGAACATATGCTAGGTAATCTGCTACTTCACCAGCTTGCTCTGGACTTGTCAATTGGGAGACCAAATCATGTTCGGGAGCCAGTACCATATAAGTTGCTCCAAAAATAGTATCGATGCGCGTCGTAAAAATTTCGATTTTTTCATCCAAGCCATCTATGTCAAACCATACTTTTGCACCTTCGGATCTACCGATCCAATTGGATTGCATTGTTTTTAACGCATGAGACCAATCAACTCGATCCAAGTCATAAAGAAGACGATCTGCATATGCTGTAATGCGCAGATACCATTGGGTCATGGCTTTTTGTACAACGGGATGCCCTCCGCGTTCAGAGTGACCATCTTTGACTTGATCATTGGCCAATACAGTACCTAGGGCTTCACACCAATTTACATAGCCTACTTTGCGATAAGCAAGACGATATTGCATCAATACTTCATCTTGACTTTTGGCAGTCATCTTCTTCCATTCTTGAGCGGAAAATGAAGGAACTTCTCCTCCTGCTGCCCGGACATATAGATTGCCTTCTGTTTCGAATCTTCTGACTAAGGAAGCTATGGGTCGGGCTTTATCATTTTGTAGATCATAGTAATGATCGAATAGTTGAGTAAATATCCATTGCGTCCACTTGTAGTAATTGGGATCGCTGGTATAGATCTCACGGCTCCAGTCAAAAGAAAATCCCAATCGGCTCAATTGTTGCCGATATTGCTCCATGTTCTGACGTGTAGATACAGCTGGATGAATACCGGTTTCGAGGGCATATTCTTCTGCCGGCAAACCAAAGGCATCAAATCCCATAGGATGAAGTACATTATAGCCATTCATCCGTTTGTGTCGAGCAAAAATATCAGAGGCGATATATCCCAGTGGATGACCTACATGCAAACCAGCACCGGAAGGATAGGGAAACATATCAAGAACATAATATTTGGGTTTATCTAAATCTTCTGTTACTTCGTACGTTTTATGTTCACTCCAATAATGCGCCCACTTCTCTTCAATCTTACTATAATCTATCATGATAATGCCTCAGTATATTTAAGTTGTACTTCCTCCTCAGATTTTTCCTAATACTTATCTGAGCAGTTTTGGGTTACAAAAATGAGGATAATATATAGATCGCCATTGCCAACACAGTAGAATCTTTTGAAACAGGGCTTGAATAATTGTCACGTCATGATGAGCCAGAAAAAAACATATGTAAATGTTCAACCAGATAAACATGTGCAACTCTGTGTTCATCTATATCCGGAAAGTCGGCATCAGGTGTATCTATCTACTACCGTTTATACAAGCCATGGAGATCCTCACCCTACACAAATGTTATCATTGCCTACAAATGTCCCTCAGCTACGAAAGTAAAAGGCATTCATTTTATCGTACGGTAGCAATGACACGATCCGGATAATCAGATATGATGCCATCCACGCCTATATCGATCATGCTTTGAATATCTTCCTGAAGATTGACAGTCCATGGAATGACTTTGATGCCAAGTTGATGGCAATATGCCACTTCTGAAGCATCCAACAATTTGAAGTAACAACTATAGATATCAGGTTTAAAACCAAGAGCTTCTATATTTAGCTTGGCGGGGTTTTGGTTCTCAATGAGTAGAGATATGGCGATATCCGGCGCTTGTATTTTGACCAATCTCAAGGTCTCAAGATCGAAAGACTGGAGGATAACTTTGTCTTCAATCGCCATGCCTTTGACGGCATTGAGTACCAGATTGACATACTGCTTTACGGGCGGGTGAAAGATGCTATCCAATTGTGGATTGCGCTTAATCTCGATATTGAAGAAAGGCAGTTCTGTTTGATTGGTACGAGCATAATCGAGTGCTTTGCGAACGACATTGCCAAATAATGGTTTAAAGGTTCTGACATTTTCTCTATTGGGATGCAGAGGATCAGGTAGTGTGCCAACAATGTAGGATTTAATTTCGTCGTACGTCATTTTATACATGTTGTACATGTCTTCTGATCCCGGTGGTATCGTATCCCCATCCGGAGTTAGGGCGATACCTGCACGAAAGAAAGGTTCATGAGAAACGACGACTTTGTGATCGGAGCTAATGACCAAGTCCATCTCTAGGGTATTGACACCGAGCTCAAGTGCTTTTTGAAATGCCGGAAGGGTATTTTCGGGCATGAGACCTCTACATCCACGGTGACCTTCAATATCAAATACAGCTTCAGGCATGGAGTTTTTGTTGGAGGTACAAGATAAGAAAAACATAGTCGAGATGACCAATCCCCAAAAAAGCTTCTTCATAGTACTTTCAATTTTTATGCAGCGTTCAAAAGTATATTGAAATCATGGATTACAAAGCAATCGGACGAAATAGGGAAGTGAAACATACCCAGTGATAAATAAAAGAAAGGGATACCTAATGATCATAGATATCCTCCCTTTTATAGTATAAAAAATAAACACTTTAGAAATAAACACCCGCGGCTAAACCGAAAGTGCCACCATTCCCAATAGTGATTTTTGGTTCAATGTATAGATCCATTGTATCTGTTAAGGGCATTGTACCGTTGACACCTAAATTCAAATTGGTTGTTCCGAAACTACTAACACGATAAAAATTGAGGCCGGCAAAAGGAGTGATCCGGAATGACTCTACATCACCAATCTCAAATCCAGAATAATGAAGATCGAGATCTAGAGCCCATAAAGTAACACCACTCTCAAAGAAGTAACTAAAGCTAGCTTGTGGAGCAAACTGGTCGTTGAGTGTATAATGCGCTTTGCCTTGAACACCGAAGTTACTATCAAGGAGTGATAGACCTGCGCCGAACTTCACTTGTGAGGTACCCGTTAATGCTAAGGCACAAATAAAAAACACTGAAGCTAGAAATCTTTTCATATGAATCATTTTTGGTTTTAATATTTGGTGCAATATAAGCCTTGTACTCGATAACTTGTTTGCCTAAAAATGGGTATTCTGAAATTATTAGAAGAAAGTAAAAGTGTTACAGAGCTACATATATGAGAAAATCTAATATTTTTGCAGATGTATCTAAAGCGTTTTGGTAAAAAGAATACAAATAACTGTAAGTGTTTTGCTTCTTTGGATTTTGGGTTTCATTTTCTTGGCGGGCTTAAA
>JAJRXG010000330.1 GCA_024276375.1 Bacteroidota bacterium
CTTGTGTTTACGGCCATGAACTTCTTTACACTTCGGTATTTGCTTGCTGTGATGCCCTACTTTATATTGATCAGTACGTTGATTATTACAACAGCTTTGAAGGATCATCGACAAGCTGTATGGCTCTTTCTGCTGCCATTGATGATGGGTTGGTACTTCACCACATATCGATATACAGATCATATCAATGATGTCAACTTGAGTTATCTCATCTATTGCCCACTTCAGACACAAGTAGTCGATCACCTTGAGCAAATGAATATATACGATCAACCGATATATGCATACTTTCTGATGGAACGTGCCTTGTCAGATCCAGGAGCAGGATATAGACACACGCCTGTTAAGTTTAAATTGTTGAATGATTGGTCACAACATCATCCCAAACGATATGAAGTGATCGGCAACATAGAACCGTCGATCAAACACCAAGAGTTGAAAACCAATCCCAATGCCAAAGAGATAAAACGATGGCAAGAAGGGCATATCTGGATTGCCATATACCAAATAGGCAGATAAAGAAGGGATGTTTTGCGACAAATTGTCACCCTTTTGGTCATGGCACACCCTTTGAATACTGAGTAGCTATACTTAAAACACGATAAAACATGGCAAAAGGACAGATATCCGTACAAACGGAAAACATTTTTCCAATCATTAAAAAATTTCTCTACTCAGATCAAGAGATCTTTCTGAGAGAGTTGGTTTCAAATGCTATCGATGCTTCTTCTAAACTAAAAACCCTTGCATCCAAAGGAGTGTATAAAGGAGAACTCGGGGATATGACGATAGACATCATCCTCGATGAGAAGACATTGACGATCAAAGATCGCGGCATCGGAATGACAGAAGAAGAAGTCGAGAAGTATCTCAACCAAGTGGCCTTCTCAAGTGCTGCAGAATTTCTTGAGCAATACAAGGACGAGGCCAATATCATCGGACATTTTGGTTTGGGATTTTACTCGGCATTTATGGTTGCTGACAAGGTAGAGGTTCAAACCAAAAGTTATCAAGATGCTCCTGCAGTGATGTGGTCTTGTACCGGCAATCCAGAATACGAGATCGAAACCATTGATAAGGAAGATCGAGGAACCGAGATCACCTTACATATATCTGAGGATAGTAAGGAGTTTCTTGATAAGGCACGTATAGAAACGTTGTTACAGAAGTATTGTAAGTTTCTTCCTTTTCCGATTCGCTTTGGCAAAAAAGAAGAGTCCACATGGGAAGGAGAAGGAGAGGATCGCAAAGAGATTAAGACAGAAGTTGATAACATCATCAACTTCAAAGAACCGTTATGGAAGAAGTCACCAAAGGATTTGACAGATGAGGATTACAAGGACTTTTACAATCACTTGTACCCATATTCTATGCCCCCGCTTTTTTGGATACATCTCAATATAGATTATCCTTTTAATTTAACCGGAATTCTGTATTTCCCCAAGGTGAATAACTCCTTTGAGGTTCAGAAAAACAAAATCCAACTCTACAGCAATCAGGTCTATGTGACCGATGATGTAAAAGAGATTGTACCAGAGTTTTTAACACTGCTTCACGGAGTTATAGATTCACCAGATATACCGCTCAATGTCTCTAGGTCGTATCTCCAGAGTGATTCTAATGTCAAAAAAATCACCTCTTACATCACTAAGAAGGTTGCGGAAAAACTTAATAGCCTCTTCAAAGAGGATCGCAAGGAGTATGAAGACAAGTGGGACGAAATCAGTGTATTTGTTAAGTATGGTATGATCTCTGAAGAAAAATTTTATGATAAAGCAACCAAGTTTGCTTTGTTCAAAAATATTGAAGGCGAATACTATACCATAGACGAATACAAGGAAAAAATCAGCGGACTCCAGAAAGACAAGCATGATAAAATTGTCCATTTGTATTCCAATAATAAAAAAGAACATCACAGCTTTATTGAGGCTGCCAAGGAGTACGGATATGATATCCTTGAGATGGACAATATCATAGACAATCACTACATGCAGCATCTGGAGCAAAAGCTAAGTGATGTAACATTTGTAAGAGTCGATAGTGATACGGCGGATAATCTAGTGCAGAATGACGACGAAAAAGAATCTGTACTGTCTGATAAAGAAAAGGAGCGAGTGGAGGCAATCTTCAAATCTGTACTACCAGAAAGTGGTGGGCCACATCTTGAATTGAAGCCACTGTCCCCGACAGACAATCCAGTGATTGTTACAAAACCAGAATTCATGCGCCGTATGCAAGAGATGCAGCAGCTACAGAATATGGGAGGAGGATCGATGCCGGAATTTTTCAATGTAGTCGTTAATACTAATCACCCAATCGTCGCTGAGAAA
>JAJRXG010000331.1 GCA_024276375.1 Bacteroidota bacterium
TGCAATACCGGCGATGCCTTTCAATTGCCCTTCCTTGATACGCAATGCTGTCAATCCGGTATCTTCGGATTCCGCTATGCGTATCTGCGTATGTTGATTCAGAAAATCGCGACACTGATAAATCGCCATCGGATGAGATTCTATCGTATGGATATCTGGTAAAGATTGTCCCGGCAATGCCATCAATTGATGACTTATGCGCAAATATACCTCTCCGGAAATCCAAAAATCCCGCTCCCTTAGTATCCGGTAGTTCTGTAATATGCTACCGGCTATAGAATTTTCTATGGCCATGACACCATAGTGTATGCTTGTATCTTCAGACAATAGGCGCGCCAATACTTCAAAACTTTCGGCGGGAATGAGCTCTACACGATTTCTCCCAAAGTACTTTTGAGCCGCTTCCTCATGAAAACTGCCGGGATATCCTTGAATTACCAACTTTGTCTTTCTTCTCATATCTCTTCCAAAATAAAAAAAAAGGAGCCCTACACCGTAGGACTCCTTATATATCATGCAATTATCGCTCCTGATTATATAGCTGCCCTACTCTTTGGGGATCCAAAGAAAAAGAAGTAATAATCATCTCGATAATAGTCTCTTCGATTCATCAACAGCAAATCTATGTCTTATTGACCCAAACTCCCAAATGATTTGCATAAAATCTTAGTTGCCAGACCATCAGTTGTCATGCCAATAGATCCGGGCTTTTACCTTTGAGATTACTTTTTTATGCAAAATATGGACAAAAAAAATGACACGTAAATAATCGTACCATCGTATAAGAAAGCATCAAAAAATAGCGGAACTTTGACCCTTACTACATATTTGGGTTATGATAATGTTTTTTGGAGATACCGGAGAGAAAATCTATGGTATCGATGTAGTCGCTCGTCTTTCAGATAGAGATATCGAGAAGTTGACTTGGTTGTTCAGAGGATCGCCACTGCTCCCAGAGCTACGGGTCAAAGGATCATTTGTAGGGCCGCGAGCCGAAATGGTTACACCGTGGAGCACCAACGCTGTTGAGATCACTCAGAATATGACGATCGACGGCATTGTACGCATAGAGCAGTTTGTTGCTGTTGTAGAAGAAGATCCGGTATATGACCACATGGTGTCTCAATATTATAGCCAATTGCATCAAGATATCTTTCGCTTACCCCGACAACCACAAGAAGTACTTCTGATAGATGATATAGCTGCATACAATGACCAAGAAGGCCTTTCGCTTAGTCCAGAGGAGATCAACTATCTGATCGATTTGTCTCAACGTTTGGAGCGCCCATTGACGGATTCTGAGGTGTTTGGATTCAGTCAGGTCAATAGCGAGCACTGTCGGCATAAGATATTCAATGGCACTTTTGTGATAGATGGGGTAGCGCAGGAATATTCATTATTTGAATGGATCAAAAAGACTTCCCAAGCTCACCCCAATAGTATCGTCTCAGCTTACAAAGACAATGTTGCATTTGTCAAGGGGCCTACTGTTGTTCAATTTGCCCCATCTGATCCATCGAGACCCAGCAATTATGCTAAAAAAAGGTTTGAGTCTGTACTTTCGCTAAAAGCAGAGACGCACAATTTTCCCACCACAGTTGAACCATTCAATGGAGCTGCTACAGGATCAGGGGGAGAGATTCGGGATCGACTTGCCGGAGGCAAGGGCTCACTACCCCTTGCAGGTACAGCAGTATATATGACGAGCTATCCGAGATTAGGTGGAGATAGACCTTGGGTGGATGCTTTGATACCCCGACCATGGTTGTATCAATCACCACTTGATATATTGATCAAAGCATCCAATGGAGCGTCGGATTTTGGCAACAAATTTGGCCAACCGCTCATATCCGGTTCTGTTTTAACTTTCGAGCATTTGGAAGACGGTCAGTGGATGGCATACGATAAAGTTATTATGGAGGCCGGAGGCATTGGTTATGGGAAGGCGGATCAAGCCCTTAAAGGTCAACCCCATAGAGGAGACCAGATCGTTCTCCTCGGTGGTGATAACTACCGAATCGGGATGGGTGGTGCTGCTGTTTCGTCAGCTGATACAGGAGCATTGGGCAAGGGCATAGAACTCAACGCCGTGCAACGCTCCAATCCCGAAATGCAAAAAAGAGTCGCCAATACCATACGAGGCATGATGGAAGAGGATGTCAATGTCATTGTATCAATACACGATCATGGTGCCGGAGGTCACCTCAATTGTTTTTCAGAATTGGTAGAAGATGTAGGAGGAAATATCCTATTGGATCGATTGCCCATCGGTGACCCCACATTGTCTGCCAAAGAGATCATCGGCAACGAATCCCAAGAGCGGATGGGATTGGTCATCGCCAAGGAGGATGTAGCACGATTAAAAGCTGTTGCCGACAGGGAGAGAGCACCTATGTACATCGTCGGTGAGGTAACTGGAGATTTCAGATTTCAGATGACATCAGAGAAGAGCGATGTTATACCGATCGATTTGAAGTTGGAAGACATGTTTGGAAGTAGTCCCAAGACCATACTAGAAGATGAGGTACAAGGTGTACAATATGACGACATAGATTATGATGCCGGAGATATTTACACTTACGTCAAAAATGTTTTGCGGCTCGAATCTGTTGCTTGCAAGGATTGGTTAACCAACAAGGTGGATCGTTGTGTCGGTGGCAAGGTGGCACAACAACAATGTGTCGGTGCACTTCAATTGCCATTGAGTGACTGTGCGGTCATGGCATTGGACTATGACGGGATAAAAGGTGTCGCCACTTCCATTGGCCATGCGCCGATCGGTGGGTTAATCAATGCTGCTATTGGAGCACGCAATGCCGTTGCGGAAGCATTGACCAATATGATATGGGCTCCTTTGGAGGAATCCTTAACATCAGTATCACTTTCTGCCAATTGGATGTGGCCCTGTAAGAATCCCGGCGAAGATGCACGACTTTATGAAGCAGTACAGGCATTGTCTGAGCTTTGTATAGCACTGGGCATCAATGTACCTACCGGCAAGGACTCTCTATCCATGAAGCAAAAATATGAGGATTATAGTGTCATCGCTCCGGGCACTGTCATTGTTTCAACAGTAGGACATTGTAGTGATATCACACGTATCGTAAAACCTGTTTTTGAGGTGGGTGGAGGAGCGATATATTATATTGATTTTTCACAGGATGACTATCGTCTGGGAGGGAGTGCATTTGGGCAGACGAGGGGCAAGATCGGTATTGATGTCCCGGATATTGAGGATATCGATCATTTTATCAATGGATTCAAAGCAATCCAGTCTGCGATATCAAATGATATGGTGATTGCAGGACATGATATCTCCGCAGGGGGAATGATCACAACATTGTTGGAGATGTGTTTTGCAGAGATTGCACTGGGTGCACAGATAGATCTTAGCGAGATCGGTGTTGATGATATGGTTAGATTGCTCCTTTCGGAAAATGCCGGTATTGTATTTCAAGCGCATGAAGAGATAGAAGAGCATTTGAATAGAGCAGGGGTTGGATTTTTTAAGATTGGAACAGTGTTGCCCCGAGCTGCGGTAGAAATAAAAAATGGCTCAGATCATTTGATCTTTGACGTGGAGACGTATCGCGATGTATGGTATGAAACTTCATATTTGTTGGATAGCAAACAGACCAATGGGCAATTGGCTTCGATTCGGTATGAGAATTACAAGTTACAGCCATTGAATTTTGTTTTTCCGGATGTTTATCCCCGCAGGCTCGATGATATACGTCCGGGAATGATTCGACCCGTAGCTGCTATCTTGCGGGAGAAGGGAAGCAACTCAGAACGAGAGATGGCACACGCTTTGTTCTTGGCAGGTTTTGATGTTCGAGATGTACACATGACAGACTTGATTTCGGGACGAGAGACTTTGGAGGATATCCGGTTTCTTGGCATTGTCGGGGGGTTTTCCAATTCTGATGTCCTAGGATCCGCCAAAGGTTGGGCAGGGGCGTTTCGGTATAATGACAGAGCCAAACAAGCCTTGAGTCGCTTTTTTGATCGCAGCGACGTGCTATCGATTGGGATATGCAATGGTTGTCAGCTGATGATGGAACTCGATCTGATCTACCCCGAGCATGAGAAAAACTCCTTTCTGGACTACAATGATTCGGGCAAACACGAGAGCGCATTTACATCTGTGGTTGTGCAACCCAACAAGTCGGTTATGATGTCCAATCTGGCTGGGAGCACATTGGGTGTTTGGATTTCTCATGGGGAAGGAAAGTATGTCTTGCCCATGCCTAAGGATGATTATCACATCGTTGCACAATATGGATATACTTCTTATCCTTCTAACCCGAATGGAAGTGACTATAACACGGCTATGCTATGTAGTGCTGATGGAAGACACCTTGTAACAATGCCACATATTGAGAGATCCATATTTCAATGGAATTGGGCTCACTATCCAAAAGACTTGTGCAATGACCAGTTATCACCATGGTTGCAAGCATTTCTCAATGCCCGTATGTGGATTGAGGATCATAATGCTTAGTATAGACAAAAACAGTTATTTCGTCCGTTTTATTTGCCCCAACTTTAAGACAAAGAGGAGTTCTACGGGTCTCGTTGGTGAACAAAATCATGTAAAATGGGCAAGATTCCAAGCAATATTTCAGAGAAGGAACATAGTATGATATAAAACATCACATACCGCTATAATCACTTTATTTATGTAAAAAAAGCTACTTATCGCCCAATAACCTTGGATATTGCAAACAGAAAGTTAATTTTGCTCTCTAATAGAAA
>JAJRXG010000332.1 GCA_024276375.1 Bacteroidota bacterium
CGAGTTATAACTTAACTCAGACGGGGGCAAACGATGCGGTGGGAGAATTCACAAGAAAATTTAGAGGTTCAGGAGGAAGTTATAAGGCGATATGGTCAAATGCGCTCATGTTTGGGAAGTTTAGTGCAGGAATCAGTATCGGAGGTTTGTTTGGAAAGTTTGATTACGAACGAAGTGTTTCATTTCCTACTGCCATCACGGCATATGACAATTCATTTACCTCATCCTATAGTATGCGAGGGTTCTATACCAAGTTAGGAGTGATATACCTGACAACACTCAATAAGGCCGATGTTGAAGACAAGGACAAGAATGTGGCTCCTAGGTTATTGTCAATAGGGATGACTTATAAGCCCAATATTTCGATTTCTACGATTCAGGATGTGACAAATGTAAGTGTACAGAATCTGGGTAGTCGGATATATGGAGATACTGTTCTTGTAGCAACTGGATTGGAAGGGAGTGGACTTTTACCTGGCGAAATAGGCCTAGGGGTGAGTTATTTTGGAGGTCATGACTTTGGTCTTAGTCTTGATTATCGCAAAACATTTTGGTCAAAGTATCGATCTGATGTGGTTCCGGAGCAGTTTTCAGATACGTATAGATTGGCTGCAGGAGGGTTTTGGAGGCCGGATTATAATGACATTAACAATTTTTTAAATAGGGTTAGTTATCGGTTAGGTGTGTACTTTGAGCAAGATCCGCGTCTCATTAATGGTGAGCGAATCTCATCTAAGGGAATTACCTTAGGGATGGGGATGCCTCTATCTTGGCAACGAAAGTTCTCAAATTTAGATATTGGCGTGACCATAGGGACACGTTCTGTTCAAAATGTTTTAAGTGAGACCTTTGCCAAATTAACTTTTGGTTTTACTTTTAACGATAGCAATTGGTTTATAAAAAGAAAATTCGATTAGATCATGAAATTTACAACAACAACATTTTTATTTTTATTCTTAGTACTAATATTGACCATAGGAGGAGGAGTTCCTATGAATGGGCAATGTGAAACATGGGTAGGTTTGCCGGATGAAGAGCATCTGACGGAGCAACATTCTGTGTACAGAGGCTTCATCAAATCCAATAATTTTGCCGATGCTTTTGAACCATGGAAGATCGTCTATGAAGGGGCTCCAGCAGCTGATGGTCGCCGTGATTATCACTATATGGATGGCATTAAGTTATACAAAGACAAGATCTCCAATGAGACAGATGCCGTCAAAATAAAGGAGTATCAAGATATCATATTGAGATTGTATGATGAAGCCATAGCATGTTATCAGAATAAGGTGATTAAGTTGAAGGATAGTTCTGATGAGGCATATGCCAAGAAGATATCGGATCTATACTCCCGTAAGTCATATGACATGTACTATGAATTTAGATGTCCTTACGATATGACCATGGAGGCTTGTGCTTATGCATTTGAGATAGGAGGCTTGGATGCACCTTATACCATCATTGTTCCATATGCCAATATTACTGTACATCAGTTTTTAAAAGAGCAGATTGATAAAGAGACTGCTCGCCAGGCTTATGATGAGATGGTAAAACTCGCAGACCACAATATTCATAATGGACATCAATACAAGCAGTACTATCAGCAGGCCAAAGATGCGATGTTGGGAGAGTTTAAGAAGATTCAGTATCAGATATTTGATTGTGAGTATTTTAAAAACGAATGGTTGCCGGACTATGAAGACAACAAAGATGACCCCACTTTTGCCAAGGAGCTTTGGCAGCGATTGAAGCAACGGGGTTGTGCTGATGAGGATCCGTTGTTGCAAGAGTTGAAGAAGAAGTGGGAGGTATATGCTGCCGAAGTAAATGCGGCGAGACAAGCTGAGTTTGAAGCCAATAATCCCGGTATTCAGGCGAGAAAGGCTTATCAAGCTGGAGATTTTGAGGGAGCTATATCCAAGTATCGCGATGCCATTGCTAAAGAAAGTGATGCTGTAGCTCAAGCCAAATATCATTTTTCAATCGCCTCTATATTGTTTCGCAAGCTGAACAAGTACAGTCAGGCACGTGCCGAGGCATTAAAGGCCGCAAATGTCAATCCCTCATGGGGCAGACCCTATGTATTAATAGGTGATATTTATGCTAAAGCAGCTCGGGGATGTGGAGATAGTTGGAACCAATCATTGGCTATTTTGGCGGCTTATGATAAGTGGGCTTTTGCCAAGACGAAAGAATTGGGATCTAGTATTGAGAACGGCGTAAGCGGCAAATTGGGTAAATATCGAGCCTATTTCCCTACTAAGGATGAAGGATTTATGAGGGGAGCCAAGGAAGGTGCAAGTCAGAAAGTAGGATGCTGGATTGGAGAGTCAGTAAAAATACGCTACAAAAAATAAGCATTTGTACCATTAAGTGATCTATGAGAAAAAAAAAGCCCCAAGTATCAATTTGATCTTGGGGCTTTTCTTGTGTTTAAATCTTACTGTGGATTTTTTAAAGCAATATTGCCGCAGAGCCCAACGAAGTTTACTTTAAACACAGGAGCGCATTTACGTGAGTGGATAGATGGGAGTTTTGGCATGTATAGAAAAAAAAAGAGCCGCTTTAAAAGTCATTTTAATACGGCTCTTTTGTTGATATAATTATTTACATCCAACTCTTAAAGTGGTCGTCGATCGGAAGGACTAATACCTATAGTAGTCCGGTTTATACGGGCCGTCCACTGGGACATTGATATATTCAGCCTGTTCTGCTGACATCTGCTCAAGTTCTACACCGATTTTTTCGAGGTGCAATCTTGCTACTTTCTCATCGAGGTGTTTTGGCAAGACATAGACCTTGTTTTCATACTTGTCCGTATTTAGCCACAATTCGAGTTGGGCAAGTGTCTGATTGGTAAATGAGTTGGACATTACAAAGGAAGGGTGTCCCGTAGCACAGCCCAAATTAACCAATCTGCCTTCGGCGAGTACTAGGATATCTTTGCCATCCAATGTGTACTTATCTACTTGAGGTTTTATTTCTACTTTTTTGGCTCCGGATTGTTCGTTGAGCCAAGCCATATCTATCTCATTGTCAAAGTGTCCAATGTTGCAGACAATCGTCTTGTCTTTCATTATTTTAAAATGCTCCTCTGTCAAAATATTCTTGTTGCCGGTAGCAGTGACGACAATATTGGCATCTTTTAAAGCAGTTGTCATTTTTTTAACTGCAAATCCATCCATGGCAGCTTGAAGTGCACAGATGGGATCTATCTCGGTAACAACGACTCTGCATCCCGCTCCTCGAAGTGATGCAGCGGAGCCTTTTCCTACGTCACCATAGCCCGCTACTACAGCTACCTTGCCGGCCATCATTACATCTGTAGCTCTCCTAATAGCATCGACACAAGATTCTTTACAACCATATTTGTTATCAAATTTTGATTTAGTAACTGAGTCATTGATGTTTATGGCCGGCAATGTCAAGGTTCCCTTCAATTCTCGCTCATACAATCTATGAACTCCTGTAGTTGTCTCTTCAGAGATCCCTTTGATGCCACTCACCAATTCTGGATATCGATCCAAGACCATATTGGTCAAATCTCCTCCATCATCAAGTATCATATTGAGTGATTGACCACCTTCAAAGGCAAACAAAGTCTGCTCGATACACCAATCAAACTCTTCTTCATTCATACCTTTCCAAGCAAATACCGGTACTCCGGTTACTGCAATAGCAGCAGCAGCATGATCTTGTGTCGAAAAGATATTGCACGAAGACCATGTTACCTCAGCTCCAAGAGCCGTAAGCGTCTCTATTAAAACCGCAGTCTGTATCGTCATGTGCAGGCAACCCGCGATACGCGCTCCTGCCAATGGTTTGGATTGGCCATATTCTTTGCGAAGTGCCATCAATCCCGGCATCTCGGCTTCCGCCAATTCGATTTCTTTGCGACCCCAATCAGCGAGATTGATATCTTTAACTTTGTACTTTGCAGTAGTTGTCGTAGCTATTGTCATATTGCTTTTTTCGATATATGTATAAATTAAAACGCGAAGTTACGCTATCCACAAGTAAATATCTTTGTTCTTGACCGATTTTTGATAACGAAGGGGTAAAGGCAACGACTAAATTGTCACAGTATTTTTTCACTGGGCTCATCATTTGGTCTTTAATGATGATGACTACACTTATTGTATTTTATTGATTATCAATCACCTATTGTTCTTGTCTGCGATACCTTAATAGGACATATCACCATAGACATATTGTCAAGTTTTTATATTGACTTAAATCTGTCAGATTAGAAGATGAGTGTCAATGCTTCGTTTTCTTCCATGGCTATGAGTGCATTGATGTCAAGGAGATTTACCAATTTTTTGAGATATTGAGAAGTTTCTTGATTGGTATTGTCTATATACTTCATGGCGTAATATACTTCTCGTTTGGCCCACCGACAATACCTCCAGTCTTCTTGACAAGCGATGAGATAGAGATATGAGATCTTAACCCTTGGTTCTATACGAGTAGGAAAGAGGCTTTTAGCTTGTTTAAAGTATTCGATAGCAAGTATCCATTCATCGATATCTTGATAAGATTGACCTATCTGCATCAATTGATCATACGACATATTCATGCTTTTGATATTTCTTATTTCTCTATTCTTCAAATAAGATTCGCGGGATTCTACTACATCCTCAGGTACAAATCTCGGAGGCCCGAAGACAGGATTGTGTGCAGCATAGTCGTATATGATGATCCCCATGATACTCGTCACAGTAAACATGAACAATAGAGTTCTAATCGCGTGTTTCGTTTTACTCATAGTGGTGATTTTACGCTGAATCTTATCCTTATCCTAAGCCTGATTTATATTAAAACAAACAATTTATTGAAAATGTATGAT
The DNA here is from genome assembly GCA_024276375.1 of Bacteroidota bacterium. Classification (GTDB taxonomy): domain Bacteria; phylum Bacteroidota; class Bacteroidia; order Chitinophagales; family Saprospiraceae; genus JAJRXG01. The sequence goes on from JAJRXG010000332.1 coordinate 4,850, forward strand.
AATAACATTGTTACTTGCCACAAATTTCCAAAAATGGGGATAGAGCAAAGTGAGATAGAAGTTATTTTTATGAAAAGTAAATATGTTGAAAACAACAACTGTACTGATGATTATAGCATTATTCATTTGGGACATCACGGTGTACAGCCAAGAAAAGATGGAAGTGGAAGGATTATACAATTGGTTTATTTTGGATTACTATGATTCTATATCTTTAATCTATGATACAGTTCTCTGCACCCCTAGTATATGATGATCAACAACTCTATAGTTATCATATACTCATACCGAATCACGTCATGAGATGGATCAGAACACTTAATACTAAGCGGCTGATGTGTTCGATCAATGGATCCTCAGAGGTTCATACAAGCTATATCGCTGCAGGTCAGGGTAGGTTTTTTATTAAAGTGAACAAAGAACTCCGGAGCACTTTGGATCTTTCGACTGGTTGTAAGTGTGATGTGGTTTTGTCAGAAGACCAGAGTCAATACGGGATGCCTTGTCCGGTAGAAATGGAAGAGATCTTGCATCAAGATCCCGAAGCTGATCTGTATTTTCATGCTTTGAGTCCAGGCAAGCAACGCAATTTGTTGTATTTGGTCAATAAAGCTAGAAAATCGGATACGCGGATACATAGAGCTATCGTGATTGTGGAGCACTTAAAAGAAAGACGGGGAGATTTGAATTTTAGGATATTGAATCAGGATTTTAAGGATAAAAAGAGGTGAATTGTGGGTTGATGACAATAGATCGGAGCATGACGTCATACAGATGATTTGTTCTATGTGATTATAAAAAAAAGTGGTGATCTAATACTAAAAACACAAAAGCAGGGCTGCGAAATCTGACCTGCTTTTGTGTTTTTAGTATTGAATGAGGGGATGTTGTAAATTCTAATTATTGAGTATTAAGGGCATTCCATCCTTTCCACCACCAACGATAACAATTTTTGTATTGGGGGATTTGGCGAGTTCTAAAGTAGCTTCGATCCCTTTGTCTCGAAGGATCTTATCGGAGAGTGAAGCATTGAGGATACGATTGGCATCTGCTTTTGCTTGAGCCTCAATGATCTTACGTTCAGCCTCCCGTCTTTCCTTCTCAAGGCGAAACTCATACTGAAATGCCTGCTGCTCTTCTTCCAACTTCATTTCTATGGCGCCTTTCAATTTTTCGGGCAACTTGACGGATCGAATCAGAATGGCATCAATGATGATGTGTTTATCATCCACTGCCTTGCTGACCATTTCATTGATTTCATCTTGTATCGCTTCACGTTTGGTAGAATAGAGTTCTTCGGGGAGATATTTGCCAATCACCTCTCTTGTAGCGGATCGGATTTCAGGTTTTATTATACGATCTGCATAGTCCTTACCGATTTGATCATGAAGGTATCCGATTTTATCTTGCTTGGGCATGTAGCGATAAGACAATTCTACAGCGATAGACAGACCGTTTTTGGATAGAACGTCCATATTTCCAAAGGATTCATTGAGCCTTACATCATATACGATCATGTTATCCCATGGCATAACTATGTGGAATCCTTGTCCATAGATTTTTTCTTTATCGATGCCTTGAGCAAAGCGTTTAAATTTAACACCTTTATGTCCCGGGGGTATTGTGATGAAAGTTGTATTGGTGAGGAGCATAAAAAGTATGAATCCAATAAATCCGATAATAATATATCGGGACAAATTACCACCTTCAAATGGGTTTTTTCTTGGGTTGACATTGATTGTAGCCATTGATTTAGTTTTATATTTAGTCCAATAAACAAAGTTGTCAGTATCTAAGTTCAGGTTGCATACTTCCGTTTGTCCATAAAAGTAAGTGATCTGCCGAAGAAAGCACTATTATTGTTGAAGATCCGAATGAAATACAGATAAAACATTTTATTTGAAGTAAAAGTATTAGACCCTATGTTACACAGAACGTATGTATTAACGATGCTCATAGCACATAGCTTTATGTGGATTGATTGTGCATCAAAGGAATCGTCAGAAAATCCCATTGCTCCGATTGAGCAGGAGGGAGTGGTTGAATTTGCTCCAAGAACCTATGCATCAAACTGTGCATCGTGTCACGGAGTGGATGTACGAGCATTTGCGGATCGCAAGAACTGGATTCATGGATCTGATAAGGATTCGCTCATTTTTGTGATATCAAAAGGATTGGTGGACAAGGGAATGCCGGCTTTTGAAGGTGTTTATTCGCAAGAAGAGATCGCCTCCCTAGCGGATTATATATTGGAAGCCAAAGAACAAGTAGGCACATATGCTTTTGAGGACAAATTTGATGACAAAGCTCAGTTTTTAGACAATGGAGTAACCTATGAACTTGAATTGGTCACAGATGCTGTCAATATACCTTGGGGGATCGCCCAATCCAATGATGGCACACTATTTATTACGGACAGAGATGGTACACTTACGATGCGATCCAAAAATGGAAGTATAGAGGAGATCACCGGAGTGCCAAGTGTAAGAGAAAAGGGGCAAGGAGGGCTACTGGATGTGTCATTGGATCCGGACTTTGATAAGAATCAACACATTTATCTCAGTTATTCTAAGTACAATCCCAAAAACAAAGAGGAGGGAACCACAGCTGTTTTTAAAGGTAGGTTAGAGGGCAATCGAATTGTGGATGGCAGGGATATCTGGGTAGCGCTTCCGTATTATGCTACGCAGTATCACTTTGGGAGTCGGTTGCTTTGGGATAAAGACGGACTGTTATATGTTTCGATCGGGGATCGAGGAAAACGAGATATTAACCCCCAAGATTTAGGCCTATACCCTGGCAAGATACACCGAATCAATAGCGACGGGAGTATCCCCTCTGACAATCCCTTTGTTGGCAAGGAAGGTGTGGTGGCGTCGATTTATTCATATGGACACCGCAATCCACAAGGTCTGGCCTATGATCGGCAGAACGATGTGATATATGAAAATGAGCATGGCCCCCGCGGAGGTGATGAGATCAATATTATTGAGCCGGGTAGGAATTATGGATGGCCGGTGATTTCCTATGGTATCAACTACAATGGGACAGTATTTACGACCAAGACCGCGGAGGAAGGTATGGAGCAACCCCTGCATTACTGGGTTCCGGCCATCGGTGTTTGTGGCATGGCGTATGTGGATAGTGACCGATATCCTGAATGGAAAGGTCAACTCATGTCGGGATCATTAAAATATCAGTATTTGAATTTAACTAGGATCCTTGATGACGGTATGGTTGAGGAGACCAAATTGTTTCCCAAGATAGGCCGCTTGCGCAGTATTCTTCAAGGTACGGATGGCTATCTTTATATAGGTGTCGAGGATCCCGGAAGGGTTTATCGTATTTTACGTAAGTAGGGTTTCTATGGCATCTAAAACTTGCTGTACGTCGATCTGATGAAGACAATCTAAGTGGCGTTTGGGGCAAGAAGATCGACCGTATTTAGAGCAAGGTCTGCAGGATAGCTGTTCGACGGAGATAGATATCGATCGCTGGGTGGATCGAGCACCATAGTACGGACTGAATCCAAAGATGGGATCTGTGCTTCCCCAAATGGTAATAATGGATTTTTGAAATGCCGCGGCAATATGCATGAATCCCGTGTCTCCGGATATAACCAGATCCGAAGATTGAATAACAGCTGCCGATTCCATTACAGAAAGTTGTCCGACTAAGTTGAGTACATTGTCTGAAGTGATATCTAGGGTGTTTTGATCTACATCGGATCCACCGATAATATTAAAAGACCTTTCCTTTCTTGAGATGATCTTTTGGATCAACATCGAGGGAATTCTCTTGGTGACATAGGTTCCTCCGGCTACAATAGTTATGCGATGCGACTTGGCTATATGTCGCGGAGAAAAGTTTGCGGGAAGAAAGAAATCTAATCCCAACCCATCATCTTTGACTGGAAGTGTAGAAAGACTGTTTACATACCGGTCAACGATGTGCTTTCCCTTGAGCCTATCAATATTTGCCGTAAGGTAAAGCCATTTTTCAATACTCAATTTGTCAAATGAAAGTGCCTTGACACCCAGTGCGTACCTGATGCGCAAGGATCTGATGTTTTTGTGTAAGTCAACAATGAGGTCAAATGATTGAAAACGTAGTGCGTCCATCAATTCTGGCCATGATTTACCCAAGGTGATGACCTTGTGGATGTATGGGTTGGCCGCTAGTATAGGATGATATTTTTCCTTTGTAAGATAAGTGATCTCGGCGCCCAATTGATTGTGTAAAATCCGGATCACAGGAGAGGTTAATACTATGTCTCCGATGGAACTAAATCTGATGATGAGTACTTTCAATGTTGGGGAGGACTTATCGTGTAGGATTGCCGGCGTCTTTCGATATACGAAGCAAGGTAGCATAGATCTGTCGGACTTGCGGATCGATATGATCGCCTCCGTTAGACCAAAACCACTCGGTGGGTTCTTTGCCTTCTTGATGAATCCTAATAAATCTAGTCAAGTTGCCTGATTCATTTAGCGCCGTATTGAGTTGTGCTATATTTATAAGAAGTGTCATCAATTGTCGGATCACCTTGCGATCCATATCGGCAAGATAGAGGATGTCACCATTATGTCTGGATTGAATAAAAATTCTACCGTCAGGAGTAATCGTGTATTCTGTAAAACTTCCAGC
>JAJRXG010000333.1 GCA_024276375.1 Bacteroidota bacterium
CAACTCAGTTTGAATAGTTATAGGATAGCAAATGATTGCGTGAGCAATCATCTCTAAACATGATCCGAATCATTGATAACTGTTGATTTATTTTTTAATATTCCATAAAAATGTTACTATTCAGGAGGGTGCTTTTGAGATAAAAAAAGGCAATTTTTTCGTCAGATGACGCTTATTTTTTGAGGCATAGCAGCGCTACGGCGAAAAAAATAGCGGAAATATGACGGGGAAAGAATTTTTTTTAGCCAAAATGACGCCTACCTGAATAGTAACATAAAAATAAATTATTATGAGATATCCTATATTGTTACTATTTGCGATGACCATATTTTTCGCTTCATGTGTAGAGGAAGATATTATTTCGGATTCTGAAATGAATCTAAATCGGATTGATAGGATTGAAGTTGAGCTTTTTATAGATGACGCTACGATACGATTCACTTCAGATGGTGAGTCCGAGACTCGAAAGGGTGGTGAACTAAGTACATCAAATTGCTGGAGCTTAAAAATGTTCCACATGTCACCGATCCAAACTTTCCAGAAGGATGGATAAATTATTATCGACAAGATGATGTCTCGGCGACTTCCTATTTTTACCTCAATAAGCCTTTTAGCAACTTGCCAGCTTTGCAGTCGGTAGAAATGCGTACGGCAAAAATCACCAAGACATAAGGCATTCGGTCTCAGTGAAGATGGAGTCAATGACTTACGAGTTCTGAAGTATATGTCTCTATATGACTTCTGAGGTTACTCTTGTTTTAGGAGATTTTGTATTTGATCTTTTCTCACTTTCCCCATAAGTGCAACAATAACAGTTGCATCGTCTTCTACATAAAATCTTAGGATGAGTTCATGGATCATGTTATTGTTTTTCCTCGCCCAAATCTCAACTATTTGTCCATCTTTTTTTGTGCTAATATATGATGTCAAATCTTGAGATTTTAGAAAATTGTTAAATGCCATGTTCAATTCTGAATTGGGATCTGGTGCATCATATAAAAACCGGACTTTACGCATGCCTTTGAGGTAGGGGATGATCTCTTTTCTACTGTCTTGGGGTATGGCGATTTTGACCACATAAGTAGGAATGGCCAATGCAAGACTTGTAGATCGTTTGTGTTGATTATAGAATCCTTGAAACCCTTTTTGCGTAGTACATGATACATAAAGGAAACAGGTAGCAACAAGCCATGCTCCACATCGGAAGGTTAACGCATTGAGTGTTTTCAAAACAGTAATTTGCTTGGCAAATTAGGAAAAGAAACTATGGCTTGTGTGGATTGTTATGCTGAATGCAATGATTCATATAGTTTTAGGTTCACGACCCAACTATTCTGAAGCCACCTGCGACTAGTGCAACAACTATAGCCAAGACACAGACAATACCAATCCGCTCATGAAGTTTATGATATTTGATATAACCACTCTCATTGTCTTTGGTAAAGTAATGGTAGCGCATATATACGGTATATGCAGCTATAGAATTGAAGAGAACGGCCAAAACACCTGCCGCTACTTTAGTGATAAGAATGGGTGACCAGATCACATTCTGAAGCATAATGACTCCGGTAATAGTACAAACTAAGATAGCAGGAATTTCAACATATTTGTCGATCTCCCAGTGTAGTTTAGCGATATAACTTTGTTTATAGGCCATATTTTTTTGTCCTATTTCACAGACTATCTCAGTTGCTACACAACCTGCCCATATACCTATGGCAATTAAATGTATAAATAAGACGAGTGGCATAATCATCATTGTTTTGTGAGTTTTCGGAGTGGGCTCAATATTAGCATTGCATGAGGTACCGAGACATTGTTGGATTCCCTGAGGATGTAAGTACTTTGTAAATGAAGTTTAATCCAATATATTTTTTTTACTATTCTCTTGATCTGCGGCATACTGCATTTTAGCAATATTCTCAAGATATTCTGATGCCGACATTCCTTTTCCTAAAACTTCGGATGAGTAAAAGAGAAAACTCTTTAGATCTTTAATTTCATCTTTAGTGATCAATCCTTCAAAGTTGGGCATTCCCAATTTTGCGAAAGCTCCTTTTGTTAAAATAAGATCATACATATCAAATACCTCATCTGTTGATCGAGCTAAATCCGGAACGCTACCTCGTCCGGTACCCGGAGCGGGATGGCAATGGATGCAGAACCTTGTAAAAACATTCCAACCGTTGCCCACCCGAACGGGCTCAGCATTGTCTCGCAAAGTTGTCAATGGTTGTTCATTGGGAGGTAATTTTTCGGGATATGGGGCTGTCCCGTTGAGTTTGAAAGTATAGATGGTGCCATCATGAATTCTTGGTACATATTTATGTAGTTTGGCCCAATCACCTCCCCAGCCGACAAGGATTGTAAGATATTGTTCACCATCAACCATGTATGTGATAGGGGGGGCGGATATTCCGGAACGCAAATCAAACCTCTTCAGAACTCGCCCATCTTGAACATCTCGGATTGCAAAGATGCCTTCTGCATCTCCTTGCATCAATAGACCGGCAGCTGTGCTTAAAAGCCCACCATTATATGGGCTGGGTTGATCAACTCCCCAAACCTCCTTTTGTTCTACGGGATCCCAAGCGATTAACCTCCCGGATTCTGCCATAGGAGGTGTTGCTTTAGGGTCAAACACATTGGGTATATATAGTTTGACAGCTAGCGAAGCAACACCACCGATGCCACCACCTAGCGATTCTGGATCTTTGGGGCTTTTGGTATGATAGTAGCCAGCTGAGTTTAGTGCAGTGGGAATATATACATATCCCGTTTCTGGATTGTAGGACATGGGAGGCCAATTATGTCCACCATGCGAACTCGGAGCAATCCAATGTACCCGTCCATCGGTATATCTGGCTTCAGGCAATTCAATAGGCCTGCCGTTGTTATCTAATCCGGAAGTCCAATTTTGATAGACATAATTATCCCCCGATATAAACGCACCATTGGTACGATCTATCATATAGAAGTATCCATTTTTGGGCGCTTGCATGATAACTTGACGCTCTCTACCATCGATTTTTATATCCGCGAGAATCAATGATTGAGCAGCAGTATAGTCCCAAGAGTCTCCTGGAGTTGTCTGATAGTGCCATACATAGGAACCATCGTCAGCATTGACAGCTACAATGCTTGAAAGATACAAATTGTCTCCGCCTCCGGGACTTCGCCATTCTCTATCCCAATGAGAACCATTTCCCGTACCTAGGTAAACAAGATTTAATTTCGGATCATATACGATGGCATCCCAGACGGTTCCACCACCACCTTGTTTCCAGTACACATCGCCATTCCATGTTTTGGCTGCCTCTTTCAAATCAGGATGTTCATAAGGCTTTTTGGGATCACCGGGAACAGTATAAAAGCGCCATTGTAGTTCTCCGGTTTTCGCATCATAAGCCGATACATATCCTCTTATTTCAAATTCAGCCCCTCCATTGCCAATAATGACATTGCCCTTGGCTATTCTTGGAGCTCCTGTTATTGAATAATTTCCACCTTCCGGAATAGTCATCACTTCCCAATTCTTCTTTCCCGTTGAAGCTTCTAGTGAGATCAATCTCCCATCCAGAGTGCCCATAAATAGAGCTCCCTTATATATTGCAAGACCTCTGTTAGAAAAACCGCAACATAATTTAACATTTCTATCCGTATCATAATCATGTATGTATTTCCATATCTCCTCACCGGTACGTGTGTCATATGCCCATACGGTATTAAACTCTCCACTAAAAAACATGATTCCATCAACTACGAGTGGCGTCGAAACCAACCCCTTTGTCGTCCCCAGATCTACAGACCAAGCCAAATCCAATTGATCAACATTTGTTTTTGTGATCTGATCCAATGGAGAATATCGAGCCTCTTTATAATTGCCTCCATATGAGAGCCAATCACCCCTCTCGTTGGAATTTATAATTGCGTTTTCGTCGATGGATTGCGTTATACGGGCTATGTGTTCCGGACTTCCCTTTTTTAGGGTAGCTTCATTGCAACCTATGAGCAGTAATATAAATGAGACAAAAAACAGTGGATAAAAAGTCTGTTTGGTCATGATATTGGTTTTAATGTTGATATATTATTCTCGTGATAATAGTTGATTTGTAGTGCTATTGCCTATCTATGTATGTACCAGTACTTACTAATACGACACCTACCAAACAGCGAGTGGAGATTGGTTGATTTTATTAGAATAATTTTATATTGGCAATTATTTCCGAAAATATATACCGCAGTTTATGTACTTTGCAATAGATTATTAATGCAATATATGGGCGCTCATCTATGATTGTTGTGAGAAAAATCTCACTCTTGATGCAATTAGTCTCATTTAAGAAATTAAAGATATTTGAGTTGATTGTGCAAATGTAGGAAGAAGAGCCATATCAAAGTGCTATTTTTAAATATGTCATGTAAGTCCTTAACGCAAGTACGAAGTATAGAAAATCAATGATGTATGATTGACTTTTACAGGGAATTAAATCAAAAAGTGACTTTTACGGGTGAAGACTCGGAATTACTTGTTAGCTATATCGTTAAGAATGAAGATGAATTCGTGGAGTTTGAC